>CAYRXK010000028.1:11965-29533 GCA_964428265.1 uncultured Treponemataceae bacterium | reverse complement strand
TCCTCGGCGCGCCTGCGCGCGTCCTCTATCGCGCGTACCGCCTCGCGTTCGGCCGTGATGTCCTGCAGGATCGTCACGATGCCGCGGGACCTGTCGTCGGGATTGATGGCGCGGGCCGAGGCGCGCACCCAGAATTCGGTGCCGTCGGCGCGGAGCATGGGCGCTTCGAAACGGTAAGGCTCGCCCGCCCACATGCGCTCGTACCCTTCGCGGCCCACCCTGTCGAAATCCTCCTGGCGGGCGTACCACGAGCGGGTGGACTTCAGACCTTGCGATCCGGGTTCGAAACCGAACATGATTTCGAACTGGCGGTTGTGCCGCATGACGCGGCGGTCCGCCAGCACCACGATGCCCGCGTCGATCGTTTCTATCAGCGCGTTCTGGGATTCGGTCAGGGCGCGCAGCGAGGCGCGGCCTTCTTCCTCGGCGCGCATGGCGCGGCGGTAGTCCTCCAGGATGCGCTGCAGTTCCGAAACTTCTGCGGGCGGATTTTTTTCCAGGGAATCGAAGGTGGCGCGCTTGTCGCCTTCGAACAGGCGCTGCGCGGTGCGGGTTATCGAGTCCAGCGGCACCAGGATCCTTCGTTTGTAGTAGAAGAACATGAGAAGGAACTGCACGGCGATATTGGCCAGCAGGGTCGCCAGGGCGACGATCTGGGCGGTTTCCACCAGGTGGGTGAGCTCGTTGATGGCGTCGCTCATCCGCCGTTCCGCCTGGTTCGAGGCGAGGCTGATCGGATGGTCGAAACTGTTCTTGTAGGATTCGAAGGTGGGGCCGAAGAGCCGGTCGAAGGCGGCTTTCGGGTTTCCGGCATCCACATCGCCGATCGATACGGCCATGACGTCCACCAGGCTGGCAAGGCTCCTGTACGAAGACTGGATCAGCACGAGCTCGTCGGCCAGGTCGCCCATCAGGGCGCGGTAGCGGCTTTCGGGATCGCCCTGCACCATGATTTCGGTGCGCAGGCGTTCGAATTCGGCGCGATAGAGGGGATCTCCGGTTATAGCGTACCCCCGCGCGGCTTCGGTGATGCTGTCCATGGCGGTGCGGATATCGTAGATGATGCGGGTGGCTTCGTGGCGGGTATGGTTCAGCCGGTCGAGCTGCCGGTGCCGCCATCCCGCCGATACCACGGCGATCATGCAGGCGACCGAAAGGATGCTTACGGCAAGGAAGGCCAGACGATTTCCGGTGCGTATCTTCACGGCGCCTCCGGCGTGGTGGTTCGGCCAAGAGTACAATGGACGGGTGCGGGAGTCAATGAAATCGGACAATCGCCGACAGGGCTTCAGGCGTGATGGATGCCCTCGTACAGGCGCTTCCGACGCGCGCGCATCCCGGCATAGGTTTCCGAAGCCGCACGATCGGGTTCGGTCCGGTCGCAGGGCGAAACCCTTTCCTCGGCGGCCAGCGCGGTCTCGTAGTCAGGCTGCAGGCCGAGCGCCGTCGTTCCGGACACCCAGGCGCCGATCGCCGTGGCCTCGCCATGGGGCGCGGTGCGCACCGTCTTTCCGAACATGGATGCCTGGATTTCGTTGAACAGCGGAAAGCGCGCGAGCCCGCCGGAAGCGTGGATTCGCTTCGCCGGCGCGGTGAAGGATTCCAGCAGTTCCATGTTGTCGGCCAGGTCTGCCACGATGCCTTCCAGCACGGCGCGCGCCATGTCCGCGCGCGTGGTGCCCAGGCTGAAGCCGTAGTACATGCCGCGGTCCGCGGGGTTGAAATGCGGAGCGCCCGATCCCTTGAAATGAGGCAGGAACAGCAGGCCGCCGCAGCCCGGTTCGGCGCGCGCCGCCTCCGCGTTCACGGCGCCGAAGCCCGTATCGGCGCAGGACGTGCCGCCTCCCACCACCTGCTCGGCGAACCACCGGTAGATTACGCCCGAAGCGGGCAGTCCCGCCTCGACCACGTACTTGCCCGCGATCGCGGACGAGTTGCAGAACACCCGCATTTCCGGGTCGAATACCGGACTATCCGAATGCGCCAGCAAGTAGGAACCGGTGCCCGTGTTGGTCACGATCCGCTCGTTGGACACCAGGCCCAGGCCGAGCGCGGCGCACTGCTGGTCGCCCCCGGCGCTCACGATCGGCAGGCCCGACGGTAGGCCGGTCGCGCGCGCGGCGGCCGGCAGCAGGGCGCCGGCGATGCCGCCGGGTTCCAGCATGTCGCATAACTTGTCGCGGTCCACGTCGAACAGGCGGATGAGGTCGTCGTCCCAGGTCCTGGTGCGCAGGTTCAGCAGGTTGGTGCGGCTGGCCAGCGAGGCGTCGGTGACGAAGCGCCCGGTCAGTCCGTGCAGGACATAATCGTGTATGCCGGCCAGCTTGTGGGCGCGCGCGTAGATGTCGGGCTCGTGCCGCCGCATCCAGGCCATCTTGGGCGCGGACATGACGGTGGTCACGCGCATGCCGCAGCGTTCGTAGAGGTAGGCGTTGCGCGGCGACAGTTCGCGGATGATCGGTTCGGTGCGCAGATCCTGCCACATGATGGCGGGGCCGAGGGGGTCGCCCGCGGCGTCCAGGGGTATGACCGACGAGCGCTGCGAGGTCAGGGCGATGCCCGCGATCCGCACGCCGGCGGCAGCCGCCGCCTGGGCGCAGCCTGCGAGCAGGGCGATGGTGGCGTCGCGCCATGAGCGGGGGTCCTGCTCGACGCGGCCGTCGTCGTAGTGGGTGGGCTGGGTTTCGCGCCGCAGGGTGGCCAGGGCGTTGGAATCCGCGTCATACAGGATGGCCCGCATGCTCGTGGTTCCGATGTCGATCGTGATCAGCGCGTACCTGGCCATGCTCGTTCCCGTCCTCGCCTTAGGCTTCCCGCGCCTTTTTCGATCCGCCGAAACTGACGCCCTGGTTCAATATCAGGGCGATCAGGATGACGATGCCGGTGACCAGCGGGCTGAAGGACGCCGGCAGGTTGGCCAGGTTCAGCGCGTTGTTTATAAGGCCGACCATGACCGCGCCGATGATGGCGCCGCCGACGGAGCCCTGGCCGCCCTTAAGGCGCGCGCCGCCGATGACGATGGCGGTCAGCACGTCGAACTCGTAGCCGCCTGCGTTGGGCGCGTAGGCCTGCTGCGTCAGCGAGGCCATGACGATGCCCGCCAGGCTGGCCGTGAAGCCGGAAATCATGTAGGCCGCGATGCGCGTGCTCTCGGGATTCACGCCCGACAGCCTGGCCGCCACCTCGTTGGCGCCCACGGCGATGGCCCTTCGGCCGAACACCGAGTGCTTGAGCACGAAATGGCTGACGATGGCCACCGTGGCCATGATGTAGATGGGTATGGGCAGCGAGAACAGCTTGCCGACGCCGATCTTCAGGAAGGGTTCGGGCCCCATGATGGTGATCGTGTCGCCGTTGGAAACGAGCATCGCGATGCCGAAAAGGTAGGTTTTAGCCGCCATGGTCTGGATGAAGGGCGGCACCTTGAACTTCGCGATCATCACGCCGTTCACCCAGCCGATCAGCAGGCCGAAGCCCAGCGTTATCGCGATGGCCGGAATCCAGTGGATTTTCGCGTAGTGCATCAGCACGTAGGCGATGATGCCCGCCAGCGCCGCGTGCGAACCCACCGAGAGGTCGTTGCCCGCGGTGACCGGCCCGTAGATCGTGCCCGAGGCCATGATGCCGATCAGGCAGACCGACCAGAGCACGTTGGTCAGGTTTTCAATGGTGAGGAACCGGGGCGATACGAACGACAGCCCCGCCATCAGCGCCAGGAGCACGAAGAGGAGCCGGAAATCAGCCAGGATCTGGCCGGCCTTGGCCTTGTCGATCTTCATTTTTGCGCTCCTTCGAGGATGCCGGAGGATGCCCGGAGCACGTCTTCCTCGGTGACTTCGCCCTCGGCGAATTCCTTGACGATCCTGCCCTTCCGGAGCACCAGGATGCGGTGCGACAGGCGGGTCAGTTCGGGCAGATCCGACGATACCAGGATGATCGACACGCCTTCGGCGGCGAGCTGGGCGAAGGTCTGGTACATTTCCTCCTTCGCGCCGATGTCGATGCCGACGGTGGGTTCGTCGATGATCAGGAGTTTGAGGTCGCGGATCAGCCACTTGCCCACGACCACCTTCTGCTGGTTGCCGCCGGAGAGGTTGCCGACCGGCACGGTGCGGTCGGCGGGGCGCACGCGCAGGAGTTCGATCGCGCGTTCGGCGATCGATTTTTCCTTTTTGTCGGAAACCACCTGGGCCCTGCTGATTTCGTCCAGGTTGGTGATGCCGATATTGCCCGTGATGCTGATCAGTCCCATGATGCCCTGCAGCCGCCGTTCCTCGGGCACGAAGCCGAAGCCGCCCCGGATGGATTTCTTCACGCTCGGCTTCCAGGGCTGGCCGAGGTAGGTGACGCAGCCCGAGTCGATCGGGTCTATGCCGTACAGGGCGCGCACCACTTCGGTGCGGCCGGAGCCGACCAGGCCGCCCAGGCCGAGTATCTCGCCGGGGTGTACGTCGAAGCTGATGTCCCTGAATTTTCCGACGGAGGTGATGCCCGACACGGACAGCACGGGTTCACCCGCGGCGCGCCGCATGATGTGGTGCTTTTCGCGCTCCTCGAGCTTGCGGCCGATCATCAGGCGGATGATCTCGGTCGGATGGATCTGCTCCTTTTCCAGCACGGCCACGTTCTTGCCGTCGCGCAGCACCGTAACGCGGTCGGAGAGGGCGTACACTTCCTCCATCCGGTGCGAGATGTACAGCACGCCGATGCCCTCGCCGCGGAGCTTCCTGATGATGTCGAACAGCTGCTCCGATTCGGTGGAGGTCAGCGAACTGGTAGGCTCGTCCATGATCACCAGCGATGCCTTTCCGTTCAGGGCTTTCAGGATTTCCACCGTCTGGCGCTGCGCGATGGACAGGTAGTCGATGACATCGGTCGATTTCAGGTCGAAGCCGTATTTGTCGATCAGTTCCTGGGCCATGCGGTTCATCTTGCCGGTATCGACCAGCGGCGTGCCCCTGTACAGCGGTTCCTTGGTCAGGAAGAGATTCTGCGCCACGGTCATGCCGTGGATCAGCGACAGTTCCTGGTAGATGACCGCGATGCCCAGGGCCTGGGCGCTGTTCTTGTCGTGGTGCTGGGGTATGGGCTTGCCCTCGAAGGACATTTCGCCCGCGTTGCGCTGCGTTACGCCCGTGATGATCTTGATCAGCGTGGATTTTCCGGCGCCGTTTTCGCCGACCAGCGCGTGCACTTCGCCGCGCCGCATCTCGAAGCTGACATCCTGCAGGACCATGGGGCCGTTGTACGATTTGTCTATGTGCCGGCACTCGATCAGGGGAGTGGCCGCGGTGTTCGTTTCGGTCATGATGTTCTCCCTTGGCTCAGGCCGCGGCTTCCGGATCCTGGCAGGCTTCGCGGGCCAGGCGGGCCTTCCTGCGCGCCGCCTGCTCCATGGAGTGCTTGGTCCAGACGTCGATGATCACCACCACGACGATGATGCCGCCGATGACGATGGGCTGTATGTAGGGCGATATGCCCAGCTTCAGGATGCCGTTCTTCAGCACCGCCAGGAACAGGGTGCCCAGCATGGTGCCGAAAATGTCGCCGACGCCGCCGGTGAAGGGCGTGCCGCCGATGACGACCGAGGCGATCACGTCCATTTCGGTGCCCAGGCCGAATTCGGGCATGGCCGTCATCATGCGCGAGGCGATGAAGACGGCCGCCAGCGAGGCGCAGAAGCCGGAGAACATGTACACCGTGTAATAGGCCCTGTCGGTGTTGATGCCCGACAGGCGCGCCGCGGTGGGGTTGGCGCCCGTGGCGTAGATGCGCGCGCCGGTGCGCGTGCGCTTCAGGAGCAGCTGCGCCACCAGCGCCAGGGCGATCCAGACGATGGTGATTATGTACAGGGGTCCGACCTGGCCGCCGAAGGCGAGGAAGACCGGATCCTCGATATAGACATTCCGGACGAATCCTTCGGCGTCGCGCACCGCGATGATGAGCGCCAGGCCCGCGAGGATTCCCTTTGACGCGAGGGTTACGATAAATTCGGGCAGCTTGAATTTCGTTATGAAAAAAGCGTTGAAGGCCCCGATCGCCAGTCCCGTCATCAGGGTGAGGGGGATGAACACGAAGGAGGGAAGCTGCGTGTAGCTGATGAAATTCACGCACACCATCGCGGTGACCGCGATGACCGCGCCGATGGACATGTCCACGCCGGCGAGGATGAGCACGAGCGTGAGCCCGATCGCCGTGATGCCCGTCTGCGACGATTCGCGCAGCAGGGTCATCAGGTTGTCAAGTTTCAGGAAGTTGGGTGAGAGCAGCGCGAGCACCGCTCCGGTGACGAGGATCAGTCCCGTCAGGATCAATCTGCGCAATGTGCTCATTGCCACGATGCGACCTCCGTTGGATCCGAGGCTGTGGAGCGGAAACGCCCCGAGGCGAGCCCCGGGGCGTTTCTACGGTATGATGTTCCGCGCCGGATTACCAGCGGCTGGACGCGGCGATCTTGCCCACCGTCTCCTTCGTGGCGATGAAGGGCGGGATGGTCACGATTTCGGTCTTGGCGGGAGCCTTGTAGGCGCCTTTCTTGAGGATCTCGAGGCCCATGCGGGCGGCGGTGGCGCCCTGGTCGTAGGCGTTGGTGTACGCGGTGCCGGCGACCTTGCCCTGCTCGATCTGCACCAGGGTCGAGGTCTGGCCGTTGAAGCCCCACACCTTGACCTGGCGGCCGGCGGCCTCGGCGGCCTGCGCGGCGCCCTCGGCCATGTTGTCATTCACGGCGAACACGCCGTCGAGCTGCTTGTTGGCCTGCAGGTAGGCGTTCATGATCGCGATGGCCTTGTCCTTGTTCCATTCGCCGTTCTGCGCGGCCACGATCTTGATGTTGGGGAACTTTTCCATGGCCTTGCGGAAGCCCTTTTCGCGGTCGACGCCGGCGATGGCTCCGGGGGGCGACTGGATGATGGCGACATTGCCCTTCTCTCCGATCTGCTTGGCCATGGCCTCGCCGACCATGAAGCCGGCGCCGTAGTCGTCCATGGACACGCAGGCGAAGTGCGGGGTCAGGGTGTCGGTGTTCAGGGTGACGACGGGGATGCCCCTGGATTCGGCCTTCTTCACGCTGGCGGTGAGGGCGGCCGCGTCGATCGGCTGCAGGATGATGAGCTGGTAGCCCTGGTTGATGAAGTCGTCCATCATCGTGACCTGGGTTTCGGCTTTCATCATGGCGTCGAGGGCCTGCAGGGGGATGTTGCCCTGGGCCTTGAGTTCGCGGTCGATGCCGGCGCCCCATGCTTTGGTGGCGGCCTGGCCGACCGTGCTCGGCAGATAGCCGACTTTGAAGGTGGTCTGCGCGCCGACTCCGAAGGCGGCGAACAGCAGGGAAACGGCGACGATGATCGCGAGCGCTTTCGTCCTGGACATCATGTTCCTCCTGGAAACGATAAAAATGATCGCTTAGGGGGCGATTTTACAATCAATTTGCTCATCACGCAACAAAAAAATGCTGAAAACCACTCGTTTTTCCGATCAGCGGTATTCCTGTACGGCTTCCAGGTATGCCACCAGGTTTTCGGTGGGCACGTCGTGCTGGATTATGTGGGTCTGGCAGGCCACGAAACCGCCGCCGGGGGCCAGGGTTTCGATGTTGCGGCGCACTTCGTCCCTTATTTCCGCGGGCGTTCCCTTGGGAAGGACGGTCTGGGTGTCCAGCGCGCCTCCCCAGAAGGTCAGATCCTTGCCGAAATCGCGCTTCAGGCCGGCGGCGTCCATGCCGGGCAGGCCGTACTGCACGGGGTTCAGCGCATCGACCCCGATTTCGATCAGGTCGGGGATGAGTTCGCGGATGGCGCCGTCGCAATGGAACACGATCCTGACATCGGGCCTGATCTTCTTGATCGCGGCGAACAGGGCGGCGTGCCTGGGCTTTATCAGGCTGCGGTACAGGTCCGGCGACACCAGCGTGCTGCGCTGGTCGCCCAGGTCGTCGCCGATGCGCACCGCGTCGATATCCGGCAGGGCGGTCAGGGCCGAGCGCCACCAGCCCGTCTGCATTTCAAGCTGTCGGTCCATCAGGTAGCAGGCAGTGTCCTCGTCCGCTGCCAGGTCCATGAAGAAATCCATGTACCCGCGCAGGAAAAAGCAGCCGTCCTGCACCTCGAGGCCCATCGGAAGGTCCAGCACCTGGCTGGCGCCCGCCGCGGACGCCGCGGCCGAGCGCTCCGGCAGGCCGGCCAGCCGTTCGGGGGCCGCCCAGTCCGGCCCCTTCGGCGTGGCGCGCGCCAGTTCCAGGCCCGCGTCGCCGGCGAACGGCGATGTGGCCAGGTCGTAGTACAGGCCGCCCTTTTTGGGCTTGCGCCACTCGGCGCCGAACTCGTCGCGGTACCAGAAATGCTCGGCGTCCTCGTACTCCTCGACCTTGTGGGCGGTGGATGCGATCGAGCGGGTATCCACGCCGAAGCGGACGAGGAAATCCTCGTGGGGAATGACCGTCTGCTGCCGCCGGTGAAAGATGGGCGTCTCCGCCGCGGGCATTCCGAACGCCTCGCGCAGGCGCAGGTAGGCGTTCCGGTGGATGCCGGAAATCAGGTGGCCCGCGAAATCGAAGGGGACCCTGTCGCTTTCGCGGTGCGCGAAGGCCGCGGCGACGCGCTGTTTTCCCGTCATCTCCGTCTTCCCCGTCATCGTGCTCATGCCTGCTCCTCCTGGCGCCTATGCTCGTCGGCGAGGCCGATCCGTTCGTACTGGTCGTCCGGCGCGCCTGCCCAGCGCATCATGCGGACCAGCTTTTCCTGCAAGTTCCGCTCGAGTTCCGGATCGCGTATCGCGTGTTCCTGCTTGTAGTCGTTCTCGATGTCGAATATCAGCGATTCCCGGATGTGCGCCGACGATTTCAGGTGGCCGATCGGGAAATTCGCGGGAATCCGGTACACGGGAAAATCGGTGTGCTTCAGGAAGCGCCCCATTTCGATGCCGTCCTTCACGTCGTTGCCGATGAATTTCAGCAGGGTGGTCGGCATGGAGCAGTAATTGTGCAGGGGCTTGTTGTCCTCGCGCGCCGCCGCCCTGAAATAGGTATGACGCCCGTCGAATATGTTCACCGCGCCGCCGAACCACCCGAACAGCAGGCAGTCGCGCGCGTTGCGCGATTCGCCGCGCAGGGTGGGCGAAAGCGACTGCCCCAGCATGCCGTCGGGCGCCTTCGCGCCGTGCCATTCCAGGATCGTCGCGGTCACGTCGATATTCTGGCTGAGTTCCGGCGTGCGTTGGCCGATCAGGGGGCTGCCCGGCGCGCGGATCATCAGCGGTATGTTGGACAGCTGGTTGTAGCCGTGCATGTAGTTCTTGCCGGTGAATCCGAATTCCCCGAGCAGGTGCCCGTGGTCCGTGGTTACGATGATCAGCGTGTCGTCGTAATTGCCGGTTTCCTTGATCGCGTCGACGAGCTTGCCGAACCACTTGTCCGCCATGGTCAACGTGGCGCGGTAGCGGTTCCGCAGGTGTTCGATCGCTTCGGGCGGCTCGGTGACCGCGCGGTAGGTCGAGCAGTCGAAGCGCGGCCCATCGTAGGTATCGCCGTATATATCAAGGTATTCCTTCGGCGTGTCGAAGGGCTCGTGCGGGTCGAACACTTCAACGGTAAGGAAGAAATCGTCCTGGCCCTGGTTGTCGCGCAGCCAGTCGCAGGCGGCCGCGAAGGTCCGCTGGGTGGGGTAATCCTTTTCTTCGCGGAACCGGATGCGGTTCGCCTCGTACTGGTCGAATATGACGCCGTAGTGCTTCAGGTTCGGGTCGCGGGTCGGCTTTACCCGCGAAACCCAGGGATCGTATTCCTGGCCGCGCACGTAGTCCCAGGTGGTGTATTCCTGCAGGTAATTCTCGCCGCCGGTTTCCATGTAATGGCAGTGGTCGGTGACGATGTGGCAGAACACGCCCTTTTCGCGCAGCGATTTCGTCATGGTGCGGTCGAAGGCTTCCACCGGGCCCCAGCAGCGCTCGAGGAAATTCAGGCGGCCGGTCATCATATCGCGGCGCGCGGGCATGCAGGGCGCCGATCCGATAAAGTGCCGGTCGAAGACGAGCGACTCTTCGGAAAAGGCGCGGAGGTTTGGCGTGATCGTCTTCGCCTCCGCGTCGTAGAAATCCAGGTAATTGCGGTTCAGGCTGTCCAGCAGCACCAGTATCGTTTTCATCGGACTATTCCCGTTTCCCCCGGCCTCATTCCTGGAAGGCCTTGCTGCGCTTGGCGAACACCGAGGGCAGCAGGGACACCACCAGGATGATCGCGGCCACCGCCAGCAGCGCCGCGCTGATCGGCCTCTGGATAAAAATTGCCGGATCGCCGCGCGATACGATGAGCGATCTGCGCAGGTTTTCCTCGAACAGCGGGCCGACCACGAAACCGAGGAACAGCGGCGCCGGTTCGCAGTCAAGCTTCTTGAACACCAGGCCCGCCACGGCGAAGAACGCCATCAAGCCCACGTCGAACACCTTGTTGTTGATGCTGATCGCGCCGATGCAGGAAATGCCGATGATGACGGGAAAGAGCAGTTTGTACGGCATGGCCACGAGCTTGGCCCAGAGGCCGACCAGGGGCAGGTTCAGCACGAGGCAGAAGAGGTTGCCGATCCACATCGACACGATCATGCCCCAGAAAAGGACCGGCTGCGCGTTCATGACGTTCGGCCCCGGCTGTATGCCCTTGATCAGCATGGCGCCGATCATCAGGGCCATGACGCCGTTGGACGGAATGCCCAGGGTCAGCATGGGAATGAACGAGGTCTGCGCGCCCGCGTTGTTCGCCGCTTCGGGAGCCGCCACGCCCTCGATGGCGCCCTTTCCGAACTGGTCGGGATGCCGCGAGGTTTTCTTGGCGACTGCGTAGGAGGTGAAGGAGGCCAGTGCGGGACCGCCGCCGGGCAGCACTCCCAGCAGGGATCCGAGCGCGGTGCCCTGCAGCATGGGCAGGAACATCCGCTTCAGGTCCGCGCGCGTGGGCATCAGGCCCTTGATGTTCGACGTCACGGTGCCCTGCTCGCCGTCATCCTCGAGGTTGCGCACGATTTCCGCGATGCCGAAGACGCCGATGGCCACCGCCACGAACTCGATTCCGTCCAGCAGGTTGTCCTGGCCGAGCGTGAAGCGCGCCGCGCCCGAGTTCACATCGGTGCCCACCGTACCCATAAGGAGGCCGATGATGATCATGCCGATCGCCTTCACGATCGATCCGGAGGCGAGCACGACGGAGGCCATCAGGCCCAGCAGCAGCAGCGAGGTGTACTCGGCGGGCCCGAACTTGATCGCCATGGACGCGAGGGGAGGCGCGAGCACCGCGATGATGGCGGTGGCCACGGTGCCGGCGAAAAACGATGCGATGGCCGCGGCGGCCAGGGCCGGGCCCGCGCGTCCCTGCCGCGCCATCTGGTAGCCGTCAAGGCAGGTGACCACCGACGCCGTTTCGCCGGGAATGTTCACCAGGATCGAGGTGGTGGATCCGCCGTACTGGGCGCCGTAATAGATGCCCGCCAGCATGATGAGCGCGCCGGCGGTATTCAGCGAAAAGGTCAGCGGCAGGAGCAGGGCGATGGTGACCATGGGGCCCAGGCCCGGAAGGACGCCCACAAGGGTGCCCAGCAGGGTGCCCGCGAAGCAGTACACAAGGTTCATCGGCGAAAGCGCGGCCTGGAAGCCGATGCCGAGGTTCGTCAGTATTTCCATGGGTGCCTCAATTGCCGAACCAGCGGCCGAAACTGCGGATGGGGAGTCCGAGGACCTGGGTGAACAGGACCCACGATACGAGGGCGAACACGGTGGCCAGGATGAGGGCGGTGCGCCGCTTCAGGTCGGGGGCCGCATGGGTGGGAATGTACACCGCGACCCAGATCGCGGGCAGGAAGCCCGCGCCCGTCACGAGCAGGAAAAATGAAAGGGGGCCCGCCAGGATGAAGGCCAGGCTTTTCCACGCCACCTTTCCGATTTTTCCGTCCCCGCCTTCGCGGGTGAACATCGTCGCCACGCCGATCAGGACCAGCGCCGCGCTGAGCATGAGGGGGAAGAATCCCGGTCCCATCTGCGATACTTTTCCGATTCCCAGACTGAACGATTGCGCCCCGAAAAAAATCGCAATCCCGATGTACATCAAACCCGCGGCCAGGTTCTTCTGGCTCGACGCCGATACGCGCATCGCATACTCCCTTGGAAATGAAAAAGCCGGCGGCCCCCCGCAAGGAGCCGCCGGCCGTCCGTAATCAGTTGCCCAGGCCGGCTTCCTTCGCCGCTTCGGTCCACTTGTCGGCTTCGTCGGAGATGAAGTCGTTCAGCGCCTTGCCGCCCAGGAACCAGGTGTCGGATCCGGAGTTGAAGAATCCTTCCTTTACCGCGGGCAGTTCGAGCACGGCATGGAATTCCTTTTCCAGGCGCGCGATCACCGCGGAGGGGGTGGCGGCCGGCGCCACGATGGCGTGCCAGTTGTCCACGGTCAGGGCCGGGTAGCCGGCTTCGGCCATGGTGGGAACCTCGGGCACCGAGGCGTTGCGCTTGGCGGTGGTCACGGCCAGCGCGTTCAGCTTGCCGTTCTTCACGTGGGGCAGGGCGGGGGGCATGCCCGAGAAGAAGATGTGGTTGGTGTTGCCCAAAAGCGACACGACCGCGTCGGCGCCGCTCTTGTAGGGTACGTGCACCATCTGTATGCCCGCCTGCTTCATGAAGCGGATCGTGGCCAGATGCTGCAGGGTGCCGTTGCCCGGGGTCGCGAAATTCAGCTTTCCGGGCTGCTTCTTGGCGTAGGCGATGAATTCCGCGATGGTCTTGGTGCCGGTCTGCGGGGTCGACACGATGAGCAGCGGAACGGAGGCGATCATCGAAACGCCGGTAAAGTCCTTTACCGGATCGAACTTGGTCTGCGGCACGGCGACGGGCGAGTAGGCGTGCACCGGCGTCATCACCAGAAGGGTGTAGCCGTCGGCGTTGGCGCGGGCCACGTACTGCGCGCCGATGGCGCCCGACGCGCCGGCGCGGTTTTCCACGATGACCGGCTGGCCGAGACGCGAGCTCAAGGGGTCGGCGACGAGGCGCGCCAGGACGTCGGGCGCCGATCCGGGGGCCGAGGCAACCACGAGGGTGACCGGCCTGGTGGGCCACTTCGCCTGCGCCGACAGGGGCGCCGCGGCGAGCACGGCGATGATGGCGATCATCGCGAACGCGTGAATCCGATTCCGTACCATCGATTTCATCTCTTTCTCCTTGGAGTGGGTACCGGCGCGTGCCGGATGGGTATGCTTACAGGAAGGACCGGAAGGGAAGGTCGTCGTCCGCCTCGAAGGCGTCGTCAAACCCGCGGGGGTGGTGGTATTCCAGCTTGTCCTTGTCGCGCGGGTACACGAACTTGCCGCCCACTTCCCAGAGGAAGGGCTTGAACCCGTAGCCCAGGCGGTCCTTCTTCATTTCCCAGAGCGCCTTGATCTCTTTCGGGTCGGCCTGGAAATTCGTCCAGATGTCGTGGTGGAAGGGGATGATCACCTTGGTCCGCAGGGCTTCGGCCATGCGCAGGATGTCGACCGAGGTCATCTTGTCGGTGATGCCCGCGGGGTTTTCGCCGTAGGAGCCGAGGGCCACGTCGATGCGGTGGTCCTTGCCGTGCCTGGCGTAGTAGTTGGCGTAATGCGAATCGCCGGAGTGGTACAGGTTGCCGCCGGGAGTCTTGAACAGGTAGTTCACCGCCATGTCGTCCATGTCCATCACCGGCTTGCCCTTGAGCACCTGCCCCTTGGAGGCGGTGACCAGGACCGTGCGGTCGAAGGAATCCAGCGCCACGATTTCGATGTCCTTTACCTTTACCGTGTCGCCGGGGCGCACGGTGATGCAGCGCGAAGCCGGCACGCCCCAGGAAGTCCAGAGGTCCACGCAGGCCTTCGGGCCGATGAAGGGCACGTCGGCCGGGCAATTCTTCATGACCGCGGCGGCGACGTTCACGTCGATGTGGTCGTTGTGGTTGTGGGTCGAGAGCACCGCGTCGATTTTCCTGATCGCGAAAGGATCGAGGGGGAAGATCGCGTTGCGCAGGTTGGGCTGCATCTTGCGCACGCCGGCCATGCGCTGCATCTGGTGGCCGACGGCCATCAGCGGATCCTTGCCGCTCTTCTTGCCGGTGCCGACCCAGAGGTCCACCGAAATATTGGTGCCGCCTTCGGATTTAAGCCATATTCCGGTGCAGCCGAGCCACCACATGGCGAAACTGCCGGGAGCCACTTCTTCTTTTTCGATCTCTTCGTTGAGCCAGGTTCCCCATTCGGGGAAGGTGCTCAGTATCCACGATTCCCTGGTGATGTCGTCGATCTTGGCCATATTTCCTCCTTGCATAAGTATCGATCAATATGAATCTTTACTTTGCATGATAAGGTCAATATGATCATTTGGCAAGATGGAAAAACATCAATCCGACAGGTAGGTCGAGCCATTTTCCTCGGGCACCGCCACCACGCTGACTCCCGCTTCGCGGAGCTGGTCGATGAACGTGGGCGGGCTCTGCCAGTCCGTGATCACCAGGTCGATGGTCGACAGGGGACAGGTCAGGAAACTGGACACGGCGTTCATCTTGGTATGATCCGCGACGATGATGATCTTGCCGTTCGAATGTTCGATCATGGCCCCGTTCACCGTGGTCTCCTGGTATACGGCCGACGTGCATCCCTTGAGGTTGATCCCGTTGATGCCGAGGACGGTCAGGCTGGAGTACACGTGCCGGATTCCCATCAGGGTCATCTCGCCTATGAGCGATTTGGACGAGGACCGGTACTCGCCGCCGAGCATGATCAGTTCCACCTTGGGGTCGAGGTCGGCGGACAGGGCTGCGGCGTTGCTGGTGATCACCTTGACCGCCTTGTCCTTCAGGTGGCGCAGCACCTCCAGCGTGGTGGACCCCGCGTTCAGGAACACGGTGTCGTTTTCCTTTATTATCGAGGCCACATACCTGCCGATCAGGGTTTTCTCGCGCTGCGCGACCGAGTGCTTTTCCTCGAACATGGATTCCATCATCGTCTGCGGATTCACCACCGCGCCGCCGCGCGTCCGCTCCAGCAGCTTCAGCGAGGCCAGCGCGTCCAGGTCGCGCCTGATGGTGATCTTCGAGACGCCGAATTCCTGGGCCAGCTCGTCGGCGGAAATCGAATTCCGGGCGTACAGCAGTTCCATGATTTTCCGGTGGCGGTAGTTGCCTATCTGCGGCCGCGGGCCGCCCTCGTTTGTGTCCATTTATCCCTCTATGTTCGTGCTTGACCGCGAGAACGAAAAGAATGATACTCCCATACTACGCCACATTATCAAAATGATCAAATAAAATATCGATTGTGACCGTAATCCTGCGCAAACGGAGGACCCGTACGATGCGTTTCGAAAAAAAATTCCTGTGCGAGCTGAATCGCTGCTACGCGACCACCTACATTGAAATCGCGGGCGAACCGACCGTCCTCGTAGCCACCGAGGGCGAAGGCGCCTGCAAGGCCTTCAGCGGCGCCGATTTCGGCCGCGAACGCACGGTCTGGAATGGCCCCGGCGGCACGATGTCCATGGTGCCCATCCCCGGCAAGGATGGCGAATTTCTGGCCATCCAGAAATTCTTCAAGCTTTTCCAGTGGGAAGAAGCGGTCATCTCCTGGGTAAAGCCCGCGCCCGACGGAAGCTTCTCCTATAAAGAAGTTTTGCGCATGCCCTACATCCACCGCTTCGACCTTTTCCACGCGGGCGGCAAGGTGCACTTCCTGGGCTGCAGCCTGGCCTCGCGCAAGGATGCGCGCGATGACTGGAGCTTCCCCGGCGCCGTCTGGGTGGGCGAGCTCGCCGACGACTGGGACCGGCCGCTGCAGGTGCGCGTGCTCAAGGACGGCCTGTTCCGCAATCACGGTTATGCCCGCTCCGTCTGGACCGACGCGCGCGGAGTCCGGCGCGAGGCGGGCCTGGTCACCGCCGCGCAGGGCGCCTTCGCCATCCTGCCGCCCTCGGGCCAGGGCGATGACTGGACGGTCGAGCCCTTCATGGACTGGGAAATCAGCGACATCGCCGCCATCGACATCGACGGCGACGGCGAGCTCGAGTACGCCACCATCGAACCCTGGCACGGACAGTATTTCCGCGTGTACAAGAAGGTCGCTGGGGCGTGGAAGCGCTTGTTCGAGCATCCCGAGGTGGCGGATTTCTACCATGTGGTGGTGGCGGCGACGCTGCGGGGCATGCCCGCCTTCGTGGGCGGCTGCCGACGCGGCAGCCAGCACCTGTTCTACGTGCGCGACTCCGGCGCCCGGGCCGAGGGCCTGCCCGTCCTCGAATCCGTCACGATAGAAAACGGCGTGGGCCCGAGCAATGTCGCGGTGTTCAGCCAGAAGGATCGCGACGTGATCATCTCGGCCAATCGCGAGATCGGCCAGGCAGCCCTCTACTTCGTCACGGACTGAATCGCGGCCGCGGGGGGCGGCGCGGCCGCGGGGCAAGTTGGGCTGCCCGGCAAATCAGCTGCGCTTCAGCTCGGCGACCCGCGCCGCCTCGTACATCGCGACGATGTTGGCGGTGGGAATGTCGGCCTGGAAATTGTGCGTGGAACCGAGGAAGAATCCTCCGCCCGGCGCCATCACGCCGAGCAGTTCCCGAACGGCGCGGGCCACCTCGTCCGGGCTGCCGCGCGGCAGGAGTTCCTGTTCGTCCACCCCGCCCGAAAAGCAGATACGGTTCCCGAATTCCGCCTTCAGTTCAGCCGGCACCATGCCGGCCGCGGTCACCTGCAGCGGATCCAGCACATCGACGCCGACCTCGATCAGATCGGGAATCAGGTCGCGCACGGAACCGCAGGTATGCTGGTAGTACAGGGAGCCGTGCGCCTTGGCCATGCCGGACATTTCCAGCAGGGTCGGGCGGATGAATTCCCTCCATTGAGGTATGCCGAACAGCAGGCCGCGCTGGGTGCCGTAGTCCTCGCCGATGCGGAAAAAGTCCAGCCGGTCGCCCGCGACCTCGTAGAATCGCCGCAGGTACTCCATGGTAAAGGCCATTACGCGGTCCGACAGGGCGTGGAAGAATTCCGGATTCAGCAGCATGTCGGTCAGGGTCCGTTCCATGCCCAGGAGGGACTGTATGGTGGTCAGCACCCCCGGCGAGGCGACGCCGGGAGCGGTCATCGTGGCATAGTCGCGGTAGCGCCGGAACTGCGCATCCAGCACCGTGAAATCGAACCATCCGACATCCGGCCAGGGGTAGTCGTCCAGCGCGGCGGGGTCTTCCACCGATTCCAGCGGAAAGGCGACGGGTTCCCAGTGCCCGCCGTGGCCCGCCCGGACATAGCGATACTCAACCCCCCAGATGTCCCGGCGGTGCTCCGTGGCGGGGTCTTCGAGCGGCGGGCCGATGTAGGCCGGGTCGACCCAGCGGAAGTCGACCCCGAAATATTCCAGCAGATCGTCCCGTGTCGCCAGGCCCAGGTCCCGCCTGAGCCGGGCATCCACCTCGGGCACGTCGCGGTAGAACAGGGGCACCCGGTCGGTTTCCTCGCGCCCGACCGCCCGCATGACCCGTTCCCGCGGTGTCATGACCCGTTCCCGCGGTGTCATGACCCGTCCCCGGATTCCATGCCCGCGAAAT
>CAYRXK010000028.1:0-11865 GCA_964428265.1 uncultured Treponemataceae bacterium | reverse complement strand
CATGACCCGTTCCCGCGGTGTCATGACCCGTCCCCGGATTCCATGCCCGCGAAATGGCAGGCGCAGAAATGGTCCTTGCCGTCGATGACATGCTTCCTGAACTCCGGAACCTCGGTCCTGCACCGATCGCGGCACTCGGGGCAGCGGGGGTGGAAGGGGCAACCCGAAGGCGGGTCCACGGGGCTGGGCACATCGCCCTGCAGGGGGCTCCGCTTCCTGCGCCGCGACAGGTCGGCCACGGGTATGGCGGCGAGCAGTGCCTTGGTATAGGGGTGCAGCGTGTTCGAAAAGAGCTGGTCGGTTTCGGCCAGTTCGACGACGCGCCCCAGGTACATGACGGCGATGCGGTCGCTGATGTACTCGACCACGGACAGGTTGTGCGTGATGAATATATAGGTAAGGTTCCGCTCGTCCCGGAGCTTCAGCAGCAGCTGCAGGACCTGCGCCTGGATAGAAACGTCCAGGGCCGAAACCGCCTCGTCGCAGACGATCAGTTCCGGATTCACCGACAGCGCGCGCGCGATGCCGATGCGCTGGCGCTGTCCGCCGGAAAATTCGTTGGGGTACCGGTGCAGGTGCTCGCGCTGCAGGTTCACCGAAACCAGAAGGTCGCCGATGATGCGTTCACGCTCGGCGCGCGAAGCGATGCCGTGCCGCTTCAGCGGTTCCTGCAGCGACCCGAAAATGGTGAAGGCCGGATTCAGGCTTGAATAGGGGTCCTGGAAGACGATCTGCAGGGTCTTGCGGGCCTTGTCCAGTTCCTTGCGCGTCAGGCCGCGAAGATCGCGCGTGCCTTCTCTGAACGCGTACTCCATCGTGCCGGCGGTCGGCCTGACCAGCTGCAGAAGGGATTTGCCCAGGGTGGTCTTGCCGCAGCCCGACTCGCCGACCAGGCCGAGGATCTCGCCTCGATATATATCCAGATCGACCCCATCCACCGCCTTCACCTGGCCGGCCTCGGACTTGAAGACACCCTTCCTGATGGGAAAATATGTTTTGACGCCCCGCATCCGGAGCAGGACTTCCTTGCCATCAGCCATGCTGCGCGACCTCCCGGTGCCTGAAGCACATGACGCGGTGGATACCGCCTATCGTTTCTTCCGCCGGCATTTCCCGGGCGCAGCGCTCGTCCGCATGGTCGCAGCGCGGCTGGAATTGGCAGCCCGGCAGGCGCGCGAAGGAATCGGGCGTACTGCCGCGGATCGGATCGAGTTTCTGGTTCTTGCCCCTGCCCAGCACGGGGATGGATTTCAGAAGCGCGCGGGTGTAGGGGTGCGCAGGCGATTCCAGGACGTCGCGGATGCCGCCGTACTCGACGATGTTGCCCATGTACATCACCGCGACCTCGTCCGCCATCTCGGCCACCACGCCCATGTCGTGGGTGATCAGCATGATCGCCGTGCCGCGCTCGGTCTTCAGGGTCTGCATCAGCTCGAAAATCTGCGCCTGGATGGACACGTCCAGCGCGGTGGTGGGCTCGTCGGCGATCAGCACCTTGGGCGAACAGGCCATGGCCATCGCGATCATGCCGCGCTGCCGCATGCCGCCCGAAAACTGGTGCGGGTACTCGTGCGCCCGCCGCTCCGGCAGCGGAATGCCCATGTCCTTCAGAAGGCCCACCGACCGCGCAGTCGCCCCTTTTTTCCGCAGCCCGGGGATGTGGGCGCGCAGCATTTCGCCGATCTGCCAGCCGATAGTGTACACAGGATTCAGGGCCGTCATCGGGTCCTGGAAAATGATGGCCAGTTCCTCGCCGCGCAGGGCGCGCATTTCGCGGCCGTTGCGCTCCAGCCGGTCGATGCGCACGGGGCCGGCCGGGCCGTGGTAGGTGATGCTACCCTCTTCGATGCGCGACAGTTCGGGCAGGAGGCGCATGATGGCGTTGGCCGTGACCGACTTTCCGCAGCCGGACTCGCCCACCACGCAGAGGGTGCGTCCCTTCCTGATGTCGAACGATACGCCGTTGATCACCCGGTTGCAGCGCTGGTTCGTGTAGAAATGAATCCTGAGGTCCCTGATGCTGACGATGGCGTCGTCCGCCGTTGTTCCGGTCCTGTCCATGTCCGCTCCTCAGCCCATCTGCGAGGGGTCGGCGGCGTCCCGCAGCCCGTCGCCCACGAAATTGATCGCCAGCACGAATACGGTAAGCACCAGGCCGACCGGCAGCCAGATCCACCAGTTGTCGCGCAGGATGCTGATGTTCTGGGCGGGGCTCAGGATGTTGCCCCAGGTGGCCACGTTCGACGGCACGCCCAGCCCGAGGAAGCTCAGCGCCGATTCCTGCAGGATGAACATCGCCGTGCTCAGGGTTATATTCACGAAAATCGGCCCCACCGCGTTCGGCAGCATGTGCTTGAAGGCGATCACCGGATCGGCGACGCCGAACGCCCGCAGCGCCTGCACGAAATCCTCTTCCCGTATCGAGAGTATCTGGCTCCTGGTCATGCGGTACATGCTCGGCCAGCCGGTCAGCACGAAAATGAAGATGATGTTCCAGAGGCTCTGCCCCGTGATCGATACGAGGATCAGCACGAGGATGATCTGCGGAAAGCTCATCAGGAGTTCCGATGCCTTCATGACCGCCGAATCCAGGAATCCGCCCTTGTAGCCCGCCCAGGTGCCGAGCGAGACGCCGATCAGCGTGGCTCCCAGGGCGCTTCCGAGCCCGATCAGGATCGAGATCCTGCCGCCGTAGAGTATCCGCGCCCAGATATCGCGGCCGATCTGATCGGTGCCGAGGATGTGCTTGGCGCCGGGCGGGCTCAGCCGCTGCCGCAGGTCCACCGAGGTCGACGAAAACGAGGTGAACAGCGGCGCCAGCACGCAGAGTGCCAGCACCGCCGCGATGATGATGCCGCCCGCGAAGGCGAGCTTGTTGGCATGGAATTTCCGCAGCGTCCTGGAACCCTTCGCGCGCCCCAGCTCGCCGGCCAGTTCCCGTGCCAGGAGCCGGTCCATTTTTCCGTTCAGCCGTTTCGAGCTCATGACCGCCGCCTCCTCATTGCAGTTTGACGCGCGGGTCGAGGGCCGCGGTGACGATGTCCACTATAATGCTGGCCAGAAGGACCAGGAGCACGCTGAAAAAGCCCACCATCATGACGACGGGGGTGTTCTGCGCGCGCACCGCGGCAAGGAACATGACGCCGATGCCCGGCCACTGGAATATCT
Organism: uncultured Treponemataceae bacterium; assembly: GCA_964428265.1. GTDB lineage: Bacteria > Spirochaetota > Spirochaetia > Treponematales > Rectinemataceae > CAYRXK01. Next base: position 8,697 of record CAYRXK010000028.1, on the reverse strand, counting down.
GCTCTATGACGACGGCGCCGCCGATGAGCATGGGAAGCCTGAATCCGATCAGGACCGCCACCGGCGTGCAGGCGACGCGGAAGCCGTGCAGCAGGTTCACGCGCCACTCCGCCAGACCCTTGCTCCGCGCGGTTTTCACGAAATCGCGGTTCATCGCGTCCAGCATGCTGGCGCGGGCGTAGCGCATGACGCCCGCGGTCAGCGATAGGCCCAGGACGCTGGCGGGCAGGATGAGGTAGCGCAGGCCCTGGAAGAAGCTGCCCTGCCCGGGCGGCATGCGCCCTCCAACCGGAAGCCAATCGAGCTTGAACACGAACACGATGATGCAGATCAGGCCGAACAGGAATTGCGGAATGGCCACGCCGACCATGCCGGCCACCGAAAGGATGTGGTCGGCGATCGAGTTGCGGTAGATGGCGCTGACCACGCCCAGGATGCTTCCGAGCACCGTGGAGAGCAGGAGCGCGGCCAGCGAGAGCTGCAGGGTCGCTGGCAACGTGTCCAGGAACAGGGTGCTGACCGGCACCCCGCTCTGGATGCTGTACCCGAAGTCGCCCCTGAGGAGGTTGCCCAGCCACAGGAAATAGCGGATCACGAAGGGCTTGTCCAACCCGAGTTTCGCGCGGATCGCGGCCAGGGCTTCGGGCGAGACGCCCGCCAGCTCGTCGGGGCTTATCATGTAATCGACCGCGTCGCCCGGCATCAGGTCCATCCCCAGGAATATGAGGAAGCTGATGACGAACAGCATCGGAATCAGGTGGATCACTTTCCTGGCAACGTAAGCAAGCATTCGGGCTCCTCGGCGCGGTCGGGAAGCGGCCGCCCGGCGGCCGCCTGAAAACGAAGAGCCGGGGTCGCCGGCTCTTCGTGTCGTTCGGGGCGGAAACGGTTTACTTCGCGTTCGGCTGGTGCGGGAACATGTTGATGTGGAAGAACCTGGTGTAGCGGATCGGCGCCTTGGTGACCTTGAAGTTGGCCAGCTTGCCGATCGCCTTGGCGTCCGCGGTGGACTTGCTCCACGCGTAGTCGATCTTGCCCGCTTCGGCGTTGACCATCAGGTTGGGATCGTTGTCGCCCGAGGCGGACATGTAGATCTTCTGGATGTTGCCCGAGCCCTTGCGGTAGTAGTTGGGGTTGCGCTCGAGCACGCCGTAGGTGTTGCGCACGAATTCGCCGGTCATGTAGGGGCCGGTGCCGATCGGCTTCTGCCAGAATTTGTGGGTCTGGGGGGTAAGCGGATCGCAGTCGGACAGGAGGTGTTTGGGCAGGATGGGCCACTGGGAGAACACGAGGGCCGCGTCGGGGGCGATCTTGTCGAAGGTTACGGAGACCTTGCTGCCGCTGATGGCGATGCCCGAAATTTCGGCTGCCTTCTTGTCCACGTAGTCCTGGGCGCCCTTGATGCGCTTGTAGGTCACCGCGGAGAAGCTGTTGGTGCGGGCGAGGAACTCGATGGTGAACTTGACGTCCGCGGCGGTGAAGGGAGTGCCGTCATGCCACTTCACGTCGGTCCTGAGGTCGAATTCGAACTTCTTGCCGTCGGGGCTGACCGTGTAGGACTTCGCGAGCATGCCAGTCGTCGGGGTCAGGCTGGAATCGGCGTTGATAAGCTTGTCGAACACCAGTTCCTGGTAGGGATACAGGCCGGGGTTGGTGATGGGCGCTTCGAAGAATTCCTTGGGGCCCATGTTGGTGTACAGGGTCTTGTCGGCGCGGTTGATGTTCCAGTCCAGGATGTTCTTCTCGTAGGAGAACTGGTCGTTGCCGTGCACCAGGCCCTTCACGTCCAGGAGTTTGCCGGAATAAATGAAGGCGATCTGGTGGTAGAGGGGGAGGGCGTAGGCCTGCTTGTTCAGGCGTTCCTGCACGGCTTTCAGGGCCTTCATCTGCGCGGCGACCTCGGTCACGTTCAGGCCGTCGATCAGGGCGTCCATCGTGGCGTCCTTCGGAGTGTGCGAGTTGTTCGGCGCGGTCGAGCTGTAGCGGGTGTAGAACTCGCTCTCGGCCGAGGCCGCGACGGCTGCGTAGGCCAGGTCCCACTTCACGGCCGAGGGGCCCTTTTCCCTGTCGGCGGGCGGCACCCAGAGCTGGGCGGCCAGATCGCCTTCCAGCAGGCGCCACTTCATCTTCACGCCGACCTGGGAAAGGTAGTCCTGTACCGCGGTCAGGAAATCGGCGGTCTGCTGGTCGGCATAGTAGGTGACCACATCCAGGGTATAGTCGGCGGGCCACTGCGCGGCCGCCAGGAGTTCCTTGGCCTTGGCGGGATTGAAGTCGTACTTGACCAGGTTGGAACTCTGCCAGGGGCCGTAGTTCGTCATGGACAGGGCGGGGGTGGCCAGGCCTTCGAAGATGGTTTCGGTGATGGTGGGCATGTCGATGGCATGCGCCAGGGCCTGCCTGACGCGGACATCCGCCAGGGGGGTCTCTTTCGAGTAGTCCCAGGCCTTCTTTCCCTGGGCGAAGCCGCTGGTCGCCACCGCGAATGCGAGCAGGCACAGGATAACGGACTTCAGAATGTGGTTCCTCACGCTGATCCTCCTTGGACGCGAACTGTAATCAGACCGACATTATATGGAGTGTTCTTTGAACCTGTCAAATAATATATTTCGTGATCTTTCACAGGTTCGATGCCGGGACCTGCCTGCCACAGCCTTTCAGGAAAAGAATTCCGGAATCATTTCCCTGGCGATCGGCCTCAGGCGCGCCGCTTCCGCAGCCGGTATGGATCGGTAGGGCCAGCGCATCCTCCATCCCGCATCCGCCCAGCCGCCGATCCCCGCCATCAGGCGGTCGCAGGCGGCATTGCAGTAGCCCTGATCGCGTATGAACGGCACGATGTGATCGTCCATGAAGCGGCGCAGCCGGACTTCCAGTTCCAGGGCGCCCGGAAGGTCGCGGGCCATGCGGTCGTACCAGCGCTGGGCGCCTGCGGGCGATAGGCAGGCCGCGTTCGAGTAGGCTCCGCGCGCACCCCGCGCCACGCCGCTGGCCAGGAGGTGTCCGGGTACGAACACCGACAGACGGGATAGATGCGCGCGCATTCCGGCATACCAGGCATCGTCGCCGCCGGCCGTCTTCAGGCCCAGCAGCGCGGGTACCCGCTCGGCCAGCCATCCGATGTCGGCGGGGCTCCAGACCCGCTTGGCATGGGGAGGGTTGTACAGCACCAGGCCGATTCCCCGCGCTTCTTCGGCCATGACGGAGAGAAAGTCCAGGGCTTCCGGCTTGCTGACCGGGAACCAGTCCGGCAGGATGACCTGGAAGGCGCCGGGCGCCAGCCGCACGCTGCGCCGCAGGCGTCCCAGGGATATCTGCGCAGACATGTGGCTGACGCCGATCTGGAAGGGCATGCCCGCCGCCTCGCAGCGCGCGGCCAGGATTTCCGCCGCGCGGTCGAACTCATCCTCGGTCTGGCAATGGAACTCGCCCGCGGTGCCGTTGGAATAGATGCCGTCCACGCCGGCGGCGATCAGGGCGTCGATCTCGGCCGCCAGCCGGCGGTAATCGGGCGATCCGTCATCGTTCCACACGGAAATCAGGGTGGCCCAGTTTCCGCGTATTTCCTCCGCCGCGAGCGCGTTCATGCCGTACCTCCGTAGGTGAATTCCAGGCCGGTCTCGCCCATGGCCAGGACGTTCGCGGTCGGCACGTCCAGCTGCAGGACGTGGCAGGGGGCCAGGATAAAGCCGCCCCCCTCGCCGAGGATGACGGCGCGGCGGCGCACCTCGGCACGCACCTGGTCGGGGCTGCCCTTGGGCAGGAGGTACTGCGTGTCGATGCCCCCGTGCAGGCAAATCCTGCCGCCGAAATCGCGCTTGAGCGCGGCGGGGTCCATCCCCTCGGCCAGGGCCTGCAGCGGATCCAGGATATCCACCCCGGCCTCGATCAGGTCGTCGATCAGGGGAACGATGGCGCCGCAGGAATGGAACATGAACTTGGCGCCGTGGCTGTGCGCCAGGTCCGCGAAGCGCGCGATCCTGGGCTTGAAATAGCGGCGGAACAGCTCGGGGCTGAACAGAAGCGCCTGCTGGGTGCCCAGGTCGTCCGCCTGCCTCAGGATGTCGATCCTGCCGCCGGCGGCGTCCAGCATGCGGTCGAAGTATCCAAGGTAGAATTCGGTGAAGCGGTCCAGGATGAATTCCGCCATCTCGGGCTCGGCCAGGAAATCCACGAGCAGGTTTTCTATCCCGCGCAGGAACGAGGGGTGCTGCCAGACGCTGACCCCCGTCGCCATGACGGCGAAATCCTTCCAGGGTTCCAGGCGCTCCGCGAAATCCCCGAAGTCGAACCAGTCGGGGTCGGGCCAGCGGTGCCGCCGCAGGTCGTCCGCCGATGTCGCGGAAGCCAGGGGAAAGTCGGTGTAGCTTTCTTCGGGGCCGTAGGCGGTCTGGGTCGTTTCCTGGCGCCAGCCCCAGAAACTTTCCTTTTTTGTGGGCGAAATCTGCCGCGAAAAGGGCACCGGGCCGCGGTACACCGGATCCACCGTGCCGCGCAGGTCCACGATGTCGCTGTGCAGGCGCGCAAGTAGTTCGCGGTGCGTGGCCGTGCCCAGGTCGGCCGAAAGGCGCGCCAGGACCCAGGGGTTGCCGTGGAAATCCATGGGCAGGCGGTCCGGCACCTGAAGCGCCACCGCGGCGAGCACCCGTTCTTTCGAAGTCATCATACGGAACCTCCTGACGCGGTGGCCTCGACATAGGCGCTGAACAGCCTGCGGGCTTCGTCTTCGGAGGCGACCGGCCGATACAGGGACACTCCCGTGGGAAATCGCCGCACGATGCTGCCGTCCGCCAGTTCCGCGGGTTCGGGCTGCACCCGAAGGAAGGGGACGCCGCGCGCACGGGCCTGCGGATACAGGGCATCCAGGTCGTTCATGTACGACTGGCCGAAATCCAGTGATCGGATCGAGGTAAGGTCGAGCATCGCGGGCACGGCGTGGCCGATCCTGCCGCAGGAATGCATGCCCCCGCCCCCGAGCGAGGAAAGCACGTACTCGTCCGCGGGCGCCACGATGTTACGGTACAGCTCGGACGAGATCATCACGGCCGCGTCGCAGCGAACCAAGATGCCGCCCCGCAGGAGGAAGCCGTGCTGGTGGCTGTGGCCTTCGGGACCGTCGCGGGTGAACCGGGCAAGGAAGCGGGCGCAGGCCACCTGGATCTCCGCCACCCTCCGCAGGGCCGCCGCCGCCAGTTCCGGCCGGTCCAGCAGGTCGATGAACAGGTCGGCCCCCGCAAGCATTTCCACCGTGTCCAGGGGGCCTTGCAGGTCGGGCAGGGTAATGCGGATGGCGCCGGCCAGGTCGGGCCACGGCGCGAGCAATTCGCGGTAGGCTTCGAAGGTTTCCACAACGCGCGGCATCCAGCCGGCGCGGGCCGTGTCGGGATCTGCCTCGGCGATGGCATCCATGGTGATGGGACGAGCTTCGTCGCGCCTGATCCAGGGCGTATGGTCGCCGGTCTGTTCGGCATGGCCGCCCAGCATGGAGGCGACCAGGACGGTGCCCCAGTCCGGGCGGACGCAGGGCGCGCGGTCGTCTCCGAAGCCGGCTGCCGCGAAACCGAATCCGAAGGCGCCGACCAGTTCGTGATAGAGCATGGAGGCGGGATCGCGGTATTTTTCGCCGTTCGAGGGCAGGGGGAATTCACGCGAACCCGGGTCGGGCCAGGAAAAAGCCACCGGCAGGCGGGGCACCGGTTCCCAGGCCAGGGCCGCGCGGTGCAGGGCATCGCTCCGCGCCGCCTCCGCGCCCAGACCGGGCCTGCGGCGCGAAAGCGCCTCCAGGAGGCGGGTAAGCGAATCCCCGGAGCTGCCGGAACCTTGCCGCATGACTACCTCCTGAAGATCCATTTGATATTCCTTGTGGTATATCAAAAGGGAAAACCCTTACCCTCGATCCTGAATTATAAATGCCCCCGCTATTTGAAAAGGCGCTGCTTCCCGCTGCGCAGGTGCTCGCGCACGATGCGCTCCGCCTGATCGGCGTCAGCCTCGCAGAGCGCGTCCAGAAGGTCGATGTGGCGCCTGCCGTCCAGGCGGTCCACCGGACCCAGAATGCTGTTCAGGCGGAAAAACACGCCGAGCCGTATGAAACGCTGGAATTCGCGCAGAAGGGCGGGGCAGCCGGAGCAGGCGACCAGCGCCGAATGGAAGTCGATCTCCTGTTTCCAGTGCTCGGGCGATTCGGCGGGCGTGGTCTCCAGGGCGTTGGCGAGGATCGTAAGTTCCGGTCGGGCCTGGCGTATCGGTTCGCCGGCGTACAGGCGGGCGGCCTGGCATTCGACCGCTTCGCGCAGCATCAGCTGGCCGAAAATGTCCTCCTGTCGGACCGGTTTCACGAGGGTGCCCTTGCGCGGGATGCTTTCGACAAAGCCTTCCATTTCAAGCTGCAGGAGGGCTTCGAGCACGGGCGCGACGCTGACGCCGAGCTGTTGCGCGATTTCCCGCCGATTCAGGATGTGGCCCGGAACAAGTTCGTTCTGCAGGAATTTTTCCAGCAGGTACTGGTACACATCCTGGGAGAGCGATTGCCGGGGCGCTGATTCCTGGTGCCGGGAACGCGCCGTCGCGAATTTCATGTCGTAATCGTACACCCGTATCCGTGATATATCAAGTGCATATTTTTCTTGACATCCTGCGAGCCGGCCGGCGGAACATCGCTTGCGCATTCCCGATTCGGGTTGTATGATATATCTGCTGATATTTGAGATGTGCATCACGACGGATTGCCGACCATCATGGAGGTGCGGAAAATGAAACTCAGAAGCGGAATGTACGCCGCCCAGCTCGTTCCCTACGCGGCAGACGGATCCGTGAAGGAAAAGGAATTCGCCGCCATGGTGGATCGCAACATCGCCGTCGCGGGAATGGACGGCCTTTACGTCGGCGGCTCCACGGGGGAGAATTTCCTCAGCGACACCAAGTCCAAGCGCCGCGTGTTCGAAATCGCCGCGGAGGTGGCCAGGGGCCGCGTTTCGCTGATCGCCCAGGTGGGTTCCCTCAACATGCGGGAAGCCGAAGAACTGGCGCGTCTGTCCGCGTCGCTCGGCTACGATGCCGTGTCCGCGGTCACTCCCTACTATTACAAGTTCAGCTTCGCCGAAACCCGCGCCTACTATATCAGGCTGGCCGAAGCGGCCGGCCTGCCCATGCTGGTGTATTCGATCCCCGCCCTGACCGGCACGAGCTTCGACATAGAGCAATCGCGGAAACTGTACGAGCATCCCCTGATCGCGGGCTTCAAGTACACTTCCGGCGATCTGTTCACCATGGAACGCCTGATCAGCGCCTTCCCCGACAAGGTGGTCTTCTCCGGCTACGACGAGCTCCTGCTTTGCGGAAGGGCCCTGGGCGCCTACGGGGCCATCGGCTCGACCTACAATATTTTCGGCCGGCACGCGCGCAAGATATGGGATGCGGTGGGCGAGGGCAGGATCGCCGACGCGCGCGTACTGCAGGGCGCGCTGAACGGCGCCATCCAGGAACTGCTGGCGCTCGGCCTCTACCAGGGCCTGAAGGAGATCATTTCGCTGTCGGGCATCGACGTGGGCGAACCCCTGCCGCCCTTCGTTCCCCTTACGGCCGAAGGCAGGGAAGCGGCGCGCAAGCTCGGGCGCGACTTCGCTTCAAGGGGCATCCTGTCCTGACCGGTTCTTGCCCTGATGATGGACCGGCCGGGGGCGGCCGTGGTAAAGTGGCACTTCCAAGGATGAAACGTGGAACACTGCCTCGATGAATCGGTTCCCGAACTGGATGAATCCACCTACCGCGGCATGCTCGCCCTCGCGCCCGATCCCGCCCTGCTGGCCACCCCGGAGGGGTGTGTCATCCTGGCCAACCGCGAGGCGCAGGTACTGTTCGCCGACCTCGAAAGCGCGCCGCTCTGCGGCAACCTCTTTACCGATTACATAGCCAGTCCCGGCAACGACTCGCTCGAAGCCCTGGTGAATTCCCTGGATTCCCGGGGGCCCACCTGCACGGGCGAATTCCGCCTTGCCCGCGGCGGCGGCACCGAATGCTGGGCGGCGCTGTCCTGCCGGAAGGTTCCGGGGTTTTCCCGCCATCCGACCCTTGTCCTCATCCATGCGCGCGACATCACCGAACGGCGGAACACCGAAGCGCGGCTACAGGGGCAACTGCTCCTGGACGAACTGACCGGACTCATGAACCGGCGCGGTTTCGATATCGTGGCCGGACAGGAAATCCGCCACGCGCATCGGGCGGGCAAGGGCATGGGCCTTCTGTTTTTCGATATGGACGGGCTCAAGGCCATAAACGATACCTTCGGCCATCTTGAAGGCGACGCGGCCCTTCGCGAAGCCGCGGACATCCTACGGTACAGCTTCAGGGATTCGGACGTCATGAGCCGCTGGGGCGGCGACGAGTTCGCCGTGCTCGCCCTGGATATTCCCGAAGGTTGCATTCCGATTCTGCTTCGGAGGTTGGAAGAACGGCTCGAACGCCGCAACGCCGATCCCGCGGCACGGTATCCATTGTCGCTGAGCTCCGGCATGGCGCGGTACGACCCCGCGGCGCCCATGAGACTGGTCGATCTGATCCGTCAGGCCGATGCGGGCATGTACGATGAAAAAAGGCGCCGCGGACGGCGCTGAGGCGCATCCGCGGCTGCCCTGCCGGTTTACGGCGGAATCAGTAGTTTTCGCCGAGCAGTTCGAAATAGGCCTGGGGGTGGGCGCA
>CAYRXK010000027.1:26647-29550 GCA_964428265.1 uncultured Treponemataceae bacterium | reverse complement strand
TATAACAATGATTGGATTCTTCAACGAATGTGCTTAGGGGAGTTTTAGACTCCCCCTCGTAGCCATATTTTCATGCAAGATTCTCAGGTCTATCTCCACCCCTGGCAACCCTTTCCCAGAATCCCCTTTCGATATGTAATCAATTTATATTGATCCGCCTAATATCGGCTTTACTAAAGAAGATCAGCCGGACTTTTCACTCCCGAAGGTCCCCTGTTCAGCACATGGGTGTAAATCTGGGTGGTCTTCACGTCGCTGTGGCCCAATAATTCCTGCACCGTCCTGATATCGTAACCATTTTCAAGAAGGTGCGTGGCGAAGGAATGCCGGAAGGTATGGCAGCTCGAGCGCTTGGCAATGCCGGACTTCACGACCGCAAGATGCACCGCGTTCTGCAGGATGCTCTGGTCCATGTGGTGGCGGCCCTGCACGCCGCGCACTGAATCCTTCCAGCGGCGCTCCTGCGGAAACACCCACTGCCAGCACCATTCCGCCGCGGCGTTCGGATACTTGCGCGCCAAGGCGTCCGGCAACTCCACCCTGCCCCACCCCTCGGCTAGATCCTTCTGGTGTATCCCACGCACGCGATCAAGGTGGGCGCGCAACTCGTCCTTGATGCTCGACGGAAGCATCGTCACGCGATCCTTGCCGCCCTTGCCGTCGCGCACCGTGATCTCGCTGCGCTCGAAATCGATATCCTGGACACGCAGGCAGAGACACTCCATCAGCCGCAGGCCGGCACCGTACAGGAGTGACGCGGCCAGGCGCTTGTCGCCGGACATGGCCCCGAGGACGGCGCGGACCTCCTGGCGGCTCATCACCACCGGCAGGCGCAGGGGCTTCTTGGCGCGCACCACGTCGCCGATATCGCCCGGAGCGACGCCGAGCACCTGCCGGAACAGGAACAGGAGCGCCGCCAGCGCCTGATTCTGGGTGGAGGCGCTCACGCGGCCGCGTTCAGCGAGGTCGCTCAGGAAGGCGTTGATGTCGCGCGCGCCCAGGAGGCTGGTCATCGTGCCGGCATTCGCGGTCAGGAAGCGGTCGATCCAGGTGGTGTAGGCTTCCACCGTGCGGTCGCTGTAGTGCCGCGCCGCGAGGGCGGTACGGGTACGCCGCAGCAGGACATCCTTCGGGTTTGGCGGTTTGGTCGGCGCGCCGGGGCGCGGCGCGGCCTCGACCTCAACCTCGACATTGAACAAACCCGAATCGTACAACGCGGAGAGCAGGCGATCGGCTGAAGCGGGCCGGTCGGGCACGAGCCAGGCGCGTTCGTCGGGATTCCAAATGCTGCCCGGTACCGCGCGCAGGGCGGCCACCAGTTCGGCCCGATAGGGAAAGGTGACTTTCAGCCTGCTTGTATCGAATGATGCGATGGCGAGTTCCATATGTATACTACGCAGGCCACCGGCCAGGATGATTCAATTCTGCGGGACTGTAATGGAGTTGGTTGGCAGGCAAATGCGTCCCATTTCATCGGCTAGTACCGATACAGTACGTCCCTGGTCCATTTTTCGTTACCGGACGAGGCGCCGACCTTGTCCTACGTCCACGGCCTGCCTGCGCATGGATACTGGCGGCTTGAATACACCTCGATCCTTTTGAGCCCTTCCGGATTCAAGGTCGGGGGAGAAAACTGGGGGTCGCGGCGCGATCTTCGCCGAAACGGAATGACGGCCGCGTGGGAAAACGGCGCCTGGTCGATCGATATTTTGGAGAATTTTTTGGCGCTTCGGTCAGTATAGACCGGCGCGGCGTGAAGTCAATCCGCGGTGCAGGCGCGGATCAGGGCGCCACCAAGGCGCGGATGGCGTCCAGGAAGGCGCGCATGTCGTCGTCGGAGCCGATGCTGACGCGCAGGTAGCGGTCGATGCGGGGCTTGGCGAAGTAGCGGACCAGGATGCCGCGCGCGCGCAGGCCCGCGAAGAGGTCGGAGGCGGCGTGGTCGGGGTGGCTGACGAAGATGAAGTTGGCGCCGGAGGCGGGCACGGTGAAGCCCAGGGCGCGCAGGTCGCGCACGACCCACTCGCGCGTGGCCATGACCTTGCGTCGGGTTTCCTGGAACCAGGCGGTGTCGCCGAGGGCGGCGATGGCGCCGGCCATGGCCAGGCGGTCGATGGTGTAGGAATTGACGCAGCTCTTAACGCGCTCCAGGGCCTCGATCAGGTGGGACTGGCCGAAGGCGAAGCCCACGCGCAGGCCGGCGAGCGCCCTGGATTTGGACATGGTGTGCACGACGACGAGGTTGGGGAATTCGTCGACCAGGCCGACCGAGGATTCGCCGCCGAAGTCGACGTAGGCTTCGTCGACCAGGACCACGCGGTTCCGGGCCAGGTGGAAGGAGGCGACGCGGCGGACATCATCCCTCGATATGGGGCGCGAGGTGGGGGCGTTGGGGTTGCAGACGACGGCGCCGGCGGCGGGCTGCAGGTAGGCCTGCAGCGGGACGGAAAAGTCGTCGGCGAGGGGGAAGCGGCGCGCCTCGATCCCGAAAAATTTGGAGTAGACGGGGTAGAAGCTGTAGGTGATGTCCGGGTAGAGGAGGGGTTCTGGCGTGCCCGCGGCGTCGCGGCGGCGGAAGAAGGCCGGGAAGCAGAAGGCGAGGACTTCGTCGGAGCCGTTGCCGACAAAGGTTTGTTCGGGTTTGAGGCCGTAGGCGCGGGCCAGGGCGGCGCGGAGGGCGTCGCAGGTGGGGTCCGGATAGAGGCGCAGGTCGTCGTTGGCGGCGTCGCGGATGGCGGCCAGGACCGCGGGCGAGGGGGGATAGGGGTTTTCGTTGGTGTTGAGCTTGACGTAGCGCCGGTCCCGGGGTTGTTCGCCGGGGACGTAGGGTTCGAGATCCGCGATGCCGTCGCTCCAGAATGCGCTCATGGTGGGCGCATTGTAGAGCATCGGGCGCCTTCGCG
>CAYRXK010000027.1:25375-26547 GCA_964428265.1 uncultured Treponemataceae bacterium | reverse complement strand
ATTTCGGATATTCACGCGGACGTGAACGCCGGGGCTTTCGGCGACGGGGGCCTGGGGGCGGCGCTGGCTCAGGTCGCGCGCAAGCGTGCGCTGGACCTGCTGGTGATCGCGGGCGACGTGGCGGGCGACTATCGGGTCACCCTCGACATCATACGGCGGCTTCGGGACGATTCGGGCGCGCGGGTGCTGTTCGTGCCGGGCAACCACGATTTGTGGAACCGCCGCCATCCGGGGATGGACGCGCAGGACATCTACGAGGCGCTGCTGCAGGACGAGGGCAATCTGGCCCGCGGTCCGCGCGCGATCGCGCCTGGCTGGGTGATCTCAGGCGATACGGGCTGGTACGATTACGCGTTCGGCGATCCTTCGTTTTCGTCCGCGGATTTCGATGCGATGCGGCTGGATCGGCGGACCTGGCAGGACCGCGCCTGGGCGAAGTGGGATCTGCCGGCGCCCGATGTGCACCGGCGTTTCATGGCCCGGATGGAGGGCGCGCTGGACGCCGCCGCCGCGATCGATGCGGGGACGCCCCTGGTGGCGCGCAGGATCGCGCGGGGGATAGACCTGGGTCCGGCGGGACCGGCCGAGCGGGCGCCGCCGCACCTGATCCTGGTGACGCACGTGGTGCAGCGCCGCGAGTTCATCGTGCCCGCGCACTGGAAATCCTGGCATTATTTCAACGCGTTCCTGGGGTCGCCGGAGTACGGCGAGCTGGCGCTGCGGCGTCAGGCGGCGATTTCGGTGTTCGGACACGTGCATTTCCGCAAGCGGCTTTTGGATGGGCTGACTGAGTTCATCTGCCCCTGCCTGGGCTACGAGCGGCAGTGGTGGGTGGCGGCGGGCGACCCTGTGGCGGAGCTGGAGGCGGCGCTGGTGGTGCGGGAATTGGGTTGAGCGGGGGATATATATGGAAGAAATCAGGCCGAGGCTGTTCGTTTCGCGCTGTCTGGGGTTCGAGCGCTGCCGCTGGAACGGGGAAACGATCCGCGACGAGACGGTGGAACGGTTGGCGAAGTTCGCCGATCTGGTGCACGACTGCCCCGAGATGGGGATCGGCCTGGGCTGCCCGCGGGATCCGGTGCGGGTGGTGCGCGATGCGGCCGCCGGCGCGGGCTCGGGCCGGAGCGCGAGCGCGACGGCGGCTGCGGGAGGCGCGACGGCGGCTGCGGGAA
>CAYRXK010000027.1:23650-25275 GCA_964428265.1 uncultured Treponemataceae bacterium | reverse complement strand
GCCTGCGGGGGGCATAGGTGCCTGCCGGCGGCTTGCGTGCCTGCCGGCGAGGCCGGCAACAATCTTCCGTGTACTAATGGAGCTTGCCTTTTCAAGAGATTCGATATATAATCGAAAGTGTTCCGAAAGTTCTGCGAAGCAGTTTCGCAGAAATGGAGTCAGCATGACCGAAGAGCTCGCCGACCGCGAACGCCTCATCCTCGACCTTATCACCGCGAATGGGTCGGCGTCGGTGTCGGGCCTCGCCCTCGATTTGGGCGTTTCGGAGGTGACGATCCGTTCGGACCTTCGGTCTCTCGAGGAAAAGGGCCTGGTCGGGCGCACGCGCGGCGGGGTGTATCCGGCGTACCATCGCGACATCCTGGAGCGGCAACGCCAGCATGTCGAGGAAAAGCACCGCATCGCGAAGGCGGCGGCGGATCTGGTGCGCGACGGCGACCGGATCATGATCGAGGCGGGGACTACGACGGCGCTGGTGGCGCGCTACCTGATCGGCAGGCGCGACGTGCAGGTTGTGACGAATTCCACGCTGGTGTTTTCCTACGCGCGGCTGAATCCGGCGCTCGCGATCACGATGACCGGCGGCATTTTCCGGCGCGAGACGGAGTCGATGGTAGGACCGCTGGCGGTGCGTTCCATAGAAGATTTCAACGTTAGGCTCGCCTTCGTGGGCACCGACGGATTCGGGGTCGCGCGGGGGATGACGACGCAGCTGGTCGAGGGCGCGGAGATCGTGCGCGCGATGTGCGCCCACGCCGAGAAGTCCTGGCTGCTGGCCGATTCGTCGAAATACGGAAAGGCGGGGTTCGTGCGAGTGCTGCCGCTGTCGGGCGTGGACGGGATCGTCACCGACGCGGGGCTCGGGGACGCGGCGAGGGCGGAGATTTCCGAACTCGGCGCGAGATTGCAGATCGTATAACGTAATCGGGAGGGTCCGTGGCGCAAGTGATCGTGATGCCCAGACTGGGTAATACCGTGGAATCCTGCATCATCGTGGCGTGGAAGGTGCGCGAGGGCGACGTCGTGAAGGCGGACGCGCCGCTGTGCGAGGTGGAGACCGACAAGGCCACGATGGACGTGCCCGCGGGCGTAGCCGGCACGGTACTGAAGATTCTTCGGCCGGAGGGCGACGATGTGCCCGTGCTGCAGCCCATCGCGGCGATCGGCGAGCCCGGCGAGGCATGGGTTGCCGATGACGCGGGCGGCGATGCCGGCGCGCTGGTCGCGACGCCTATGGCCCCCGCGGCGGCAATCGCGACACCGGCACCGACCGCTGCGCCGGCCGGAACAAAATCGACTAACGCAGCCGCGGCGGACGGCGCGGGTACGGCGAGTCCGAGGGCGCGCGCGCTGGCGGCCGCCGAGGGCGTGAACGTCGCTGCATTGGCGGGTTCCGGTCCGCATGGGCGCGTGATCGAGCGCGACGTACGCGGCGCCATCGCCGAAAGGCCGGCGCTGACGGCGGCGGCCAGGTCGGTCATCGCGTCGGGCGCGGCGCCCGGCGGATCGGGTTTCGGATTCGCGGGAGCCGGCGCGCTCGGAAACCGCGCGGGTCTGTCGGACCTCGTGCGCGCGGCGGCGGGCGGCATGCCGGCAGGCGCGGCAACCACGTCCAGAACCTCGAT
>CAYRXK010000027.1:15297-23550 GCA_964428265.1 uncultured Treponemataceae bacterium | reverse complement strand
CCTCGATCCCGGCGGATTTTCCCGGACCGGTCACCCGCACCCCCCTGAAGGGCGTGCGCAGAATCATCGCCGACCGCATGCGGCAATCGCTTGCGGGCACGGCGCAGCTCACCCTGCACGCGTCGGCGCCCGCCGCGCGCCTGACGGACCTGCGCGCGCGGATGAAAGCTGCCGTCGAAGCAAGGGGGCTTTCGGGCGTTACGATAGGCGATCTGGTGCTGTACGCGACCGCGCGCGCGCTTCGGGAATTCCCCGCGCTGAACGCGCACCTCGTCGACGGCGAACTGCGCGCCTTCGAACGGGTGCATCTCGGCCTCGCGGTGGACACGCCGCGCGGCCTCATGGTGCCGGTGATCCGCAACGCGGACCTCCTGGGGTTGCGCGAAATGTCGGCCGAGGCCAAGCGGCTGGCCGCCGCCTGTTCGGGCGGAACGGTGCAGCCCGACGAGCTTTCCGGTTCGACCTTCACCGTGTCAAATCTCGGCGCCTTCGGCATCGAACGGTTCACGCCGATCCTGAACGCGCCGGAAACCGGCATCCTGGGCCTCTGCGCCATCGTCGACGGGCGCATCGGGCTTTCGCTCACCATCGACCACCAGGCGGTGGACGGCGCCGACGGCGCGCGCTTCCTGAAATCCCTTTCGGCGGCCATCGCCGATATCGATCTTATCCTGATTCCCTGAGGTGAATATGGCAACCTACGACGCGATCATCATCGGCGGCGGCCCCGGCGGCTATCTGGCGGCGGAACGGCTGGCGGAAGCCGGCAAGAAAGTGCTCCTTGCGGAACGCGCCGATCTCGGCGGCACCTGCCTGAACGTGGGCTGCATCCCCACCAAGACGCTCCTGAATTCGGCGAAATACTACCTGCACGCACGCGAAGGCGCGAAATTCGGCGTCAGGGCGGATAACGTATCGTACGACTGGGCCGCCATGCAGGCCTGGAAGCGCGAGGTCGTGGAAAAAATCCGGAACGCGGTGGCGCTGACGGAAAAGAAACTCGGCGTGCAGGTGGTTTCAGGCGAAGCGAAGCTGGCCGGTCCCGGCAAGGTCGAGCTGAACGGCGAATCGCATGACGCGGCGGCGATCATCGTCGCGGCGGGTTCCTCGCCCGCCATGCCGCCCATTCCCGGCGCGCGCGGCAATCCCCTGGTGGTCGATTCCACCGGCCTCCTGGCCGTCGCCGACGTGCCGAAGCGCCTCTGCGTGATCGGCGGCGGCGTCATCGGCGTGGAATTCGCCAGCCTTTTCTCGTCGCTCGGATCCGCGGTGGACGTGGTCGAGATGCTGGACGAGATCGTGCCGTTCATGGACCGCGAACAAGCGCCGGTCCTGCGGCGCGCGATGAAGCAGGTGAATTTCCGGCTGGGCTGCGCGGTGCAGCGGATCGAGGGCGGCACGGTGTTCTACAAGGCCAAGGATGGCGCCGAAGCGTCGGTCGAGGCCGACCTCGTGCTGATGGCGGTGGGCCGCAGGCCCAACCTCGACGGCTGGGGCGCGAAGGAATCCGGCATCGACTTCACCCCGAAGGGCGTTACCGTGGACGCGCGCATGCGCACCAACCTGCCCGGCGTATGGGCGGCGGGCGACGTGACCGGCAGGAGCCTGCTGGCGCATTCCGCGTACCGCATGGCGGAGGTCGCCTGCGCCGACATCATCGCCGGCGGCGGCGCCGCGAAGGGCGCGCAGGTCATGCGCTACGACGCGATCCCCTGGGCGGTGTACGGCATCCCCGAGGCGGCCGGCGTGGGCATCACGGAGCAGGAAGCCGAGGCGCGCGGCATCGAAATCATGAAGGCCAGCCTTCCGATGCGCGTCTCCGGCCGTTTCGCGGCCGAAAACGGATTCGCCGCGCCGGGTTCGCTGAAATTGATCGCGGCCGCGGCGGACGGCCGCGTGCTCGGCATCCACGCGGTGGGAAGCTACGCCTCCGAAATGATATGGGGCGGCGCGGTCGCCATCGAACAGGAACTCTCCGTGGCCGACCTGCGCGAAGTCGTATTCCCGCACCCGAGCGTGTGCGAAACCATACGCGAAGCCGCCTGGGCCATGCACGCGCACTGATCGGACCGGAAGGAGATATATATGCCCAAATCGATCATCGTCGACCCCGCCGGGCTGCGGAAGCCCGGATTCCTCAAGATAGCCGACATTCCGCTCAACCAGTACCGACGCGATTTTTCCGCGGAGCGCACGCGCTACGGGGATGCGGCCCTCCTGCGCATGTGGGCCGACATGGTCGTCATCCGCGAATTCGAGACCATGCTGAATTCCTTCAAGACCACCGGCGCATGGCGCGGCGTGGAATACAACCACAAGGGCCCGGCGCACCTGTCCATCGGGCAGGAAGCGGCCGCAGTCGGCCAGTGCGTGCCGCTCGGCCCCGAGGATTTCATGTTCGGATCCCACCGCAGCCACGGTGAAATCCTGGCGAAATGCCTTTCGGCGTCGCGCAGGATGGATCCGGAATCGGTGCGCCGCGTGATGGAATCCTTCCTGGACGGCGAAACATTGCGCCACGCCGAACGCATGCCGCACGCGGACCAGGCGCAGCTGGCCGAAAACTTCATCGTGTTCGGCACGCTGGCCGAAATTTTCGCGCGCAGGGCGGGCGTCAACCGCGGCCTGGGCGGGTCCATGCACGCCTTCTTCGCTCCGTTCGGATCCATGCCGAATAACGCGATAGTCGGCGGATCGGCGGACATCGCGGTCGGTTCGGCGCTGTACAAGCGGATCAATCGCAGGCCGGGCATCGTGGTGGCGAACATCGGCGACGCGTCTATGGGCTGCGGACCGGTCTGGGAAGCCATGAGCCTGGCGTCGATGGACCAGTACCGCACCCTGTGGCCCGAAGACGCGGGCGGCGCCCCTCCCGTGCTCTTCAATTTCTTCAACAATTTCTACGGCATGGGCGGCCAGACCTCGGGCGAGACGATGGGCTACCAGATCCTGGCGCGCGTGGGCGCCGGCGTCAATCCGGAGAACATGCATTCCGAGCGCGTGGACGGCTACGACCCGCTCGCGGTCGCCGACGCGGTGGAGCGCAAGAAGCGCATCCTCCTGGAAGGCCGCGGCCCCGTGCTGATGGACACCATCACCTACCGCTTCTCCGGGCACTCTCCTTCGGACGCCTCCAGCTACCGCACCAAGGACGAAGTGGAACTCTGGCAGAAGCACGATTCCATCGATGATTTCGGCGCCTATCTCGTGTTCAACGGCGCGGCGTCGACCTCCGATCTGGATGCGGCGCGCGCGCGCGCCATCGAGACGATCGAGCGCGCGGTGCGCATCGCCACCGACGACGCGGCCTGCCCCCGCGTTACCGGCGCCTTTATCGAATCGGTGATGTTCTCCAACGGCACGGCTGAAAAACTGGCGGACGGCGAGGCGGAACTCTCGCTGCCGGCCGCGGAAAATCCCCGCGTGAAATCTCTCGCGGCCAAGGCGCGTTTCGCGTTCGACGCCGACGGCAAGCCGGTGTCCAAGAACAGGATGTACCAATACCGCGACGCGCTGTTCGAAGCCATGCTGCACCGGTTCGCGATCGATCCCACGATGGCCGCGTGGGGAGAGGAAAACCGCGACTGGGGCGGCGCCTTCGCCGTGTACCGCGGGCTCACGGAAGCCCTGCCCTACCCGAGGCTTTTCAATTCGTCGATATCCGAAGGGGCCATCGTCGGAGCGGGCGTGGGTTATGCGCTCTCCGGCGGCCGCGCCGTGGTCGAGCTGATGTACTGCGATTTCCTCGGGCGCTCGGGCGACGAGATTTTCAACCAGGCCTCGAAGTGGCAATCCATGTCGGCGGGCCTGCTGAAGATGCCGCTGACGGTGCGCGTGTCGGTGGGCAACAAGTACGGCGCCCAGCACAGCCAGGACTGGTCGGCGCTCGTCGCGCACATTCCGGGCCTGAAGGCGTATTTCCCCGCCACCCCCTACGACGCGAAAGGCATGCTCAACCTTGCCCTGCGCGGCACCGATCCGGTCATTTTCTTCGAAAGCCAGCTCCTGTACGACATCGGCGAACAGTTCGAGAAAACGGGCGTGCCCGAAGGTTATTACGAAATCCCCGAAGGCAGGAGCGTCGTACGGAAGCTGGGCAGGGACCTTACCATCGCGACGCTCGGCGCCACCCTGTACCGCGCGCTCGACGCGGCGGCCGTGCTGGAGAGCCGCTACGGCCTTTCGGTCGAGGTGGTGGATCTGCGCTTCATCGCGCCCCTGGATTACGAAATCCTCCTCGAATCCGTGCGCAAGACGGGCAAGCTGCTCCTGGCCAGCGACGCGGCGGAGCGCGGATCCTTCCTGCACACCGTGGCGTCCAACGTGCAGACCCTCGCGTTCGACAGCCTGGACGCGCCGGTCGCCGTGGTGGGATCGCGCAACTGGATCACGCCCGCGGCCGAAATGGAGGCGCTCTACTTCCCGCAGAAGGAGTGGATCGTCGACACCGTGCACGAGCGCATCATGCCGCTGCCCGGCCACGTGCCGACGACCGTGCAGACCGAACTGGACCTCGCGCGCCGCGCGCGCCTGGGTGTCTGATCTGGCGATGAACGATACGGATCGCCCGAAGACCGCACGCGCGGCGCGCTCGCCCGAGGAATCCGTACGCGTCCTGAGGGATGCTTGCGTTCCCGCCGGCGAGCGCCTCGCGGCGCTCGCCGCGCTCGCGCCCTCGCTGCCGAAGCGTACCGGACCATCGGGCGATTCCAACAACCACATCCACACCTGCTACAGCTTCAGTCCCTACACGCCAACGGCGGCAGCCCTGGAATCGCGCCTGGCGGGGCTCGACGCCGCCGGCTCGGTGGATCACGATTCCATCGCCGCCGCCGCGGAAATGCGGCGGGCCTGCGAAATCCTCGGGCTCGGCTGCGTTACGGGCTGCGAGGCGCGCGTCACCTTTCCCGAACGTTTTTCCGGCCGCAAGATCAACAATCCGGATTCGTCCGGCATCGCGTACATGACGATCCAGGGCGTGCCGGAGCCCGGCCGCGGCGCGATCGACCGCTTCCTCGCGCCGATACGCGCGCGCAGGATCGACCGCACCGATCGCATGACGCAGGCCGCGGACTCGATCCTGCGCGCGGCGGGCGCGGAAGGGCTGGATTTCAGGGCCGACGTGCTCGCGCGATCCAAGGCCGGCGAAGGCGGCGGCATCACCGAGCGGCACCTTCTTGCCGCAGCGGCGTCGCGCATCATCGACGCGTTCGGACGCGGAGATTCACTGGTCCGAGCCCTGGAGGGGCGCTTCGGCGTTCCCCTTCCGGAGCGGCAGAGACGGCTGCTCGCCGACCCGGCCAACCCTCACCTCGAATACGACATGCTCGGCGCGCTGAAGGCGGGATTTCTCGAACGCATTTTCATCCAGCCCGACCGGATCGAGGCGGCGCCGGTCCGCGATGCCCTCGCCGCGTCCGGCTCCGCGGGCGCGGTCGCCGCCTACGCCTACCTGGGCGATGTCGCGGAATCTCCCACGGGCGACAAGAAGGCGGAAAAATTCGAGGATGATTTCCTTCCGGAATTGTTCGAGGCGCTCTCGGATCTCGGATTTCCCGCGGTCACGTACATGCCTCCCCGCAATACCCGCGCGCAGCTCGCGCGCGTGAAGGAACTCTGCGCGCGCCACGATTTCATCGAAATTTCTGGTGTGGACATAAACCAGCCGCGCCAGTCGTTTTCATGCCCCGAATTGAGGATGGCGGAATTCCGGCATCTCGCCGACAGCACCCGGGCCCTCGTGGCGCACGAGGCTCTGGCGTCGTACCGCCCCGAACTCGGAATCCTTTCGCCCGAAAATCCCTACCGATCCTGTCCGCGCCGGGTACGCGTCCGGATCTATGCGCGCGCGGGCCTCGACATGGGCCGCATGGGCCCCGGCGCCATCGCGGGAATCGCCGCCGATCTCGAAAAAGGATGCTACGGATGATGAACGACCTCGATCATTCACGCGCCGCGCCCCTGGTGCGCGGATTGTTCCTCGGCCTTAAAGGCGGGCCCGCCGCCGTCGCGCCGCTGGGAGATGGCATCGCGGAACCCGCGGAAACCCTGTCGCTGGAAATGCCGGGGGCTTACCGGGGAGATTTCGACGAGGGAGCCTCCGCGAGAATCCTTCTTGAAGCGCTGGGTGCGTGGCGCGCTTCGCGCGGCGGACGCGGAATTCCCGACGCGGTCAGCGTACGCGACGGCGATGTCGGCGCCACCTACCTGCCGTGGTCCGCAGCCCCGCACGCGGAATCGCATGACGCACCCGCGGCGCGCGATTCCCTCCTTTCCACCGCGCGGAGGAACGATGTCGTGCGCGGCCGCGTGGCGCTGGTCACCGGCGGGGCGCAGGGCTTCGGCGAGGAAATCGTCAGGGGCCTGGCGGCTTCGGCCGCCATCGTGTTCATCGCCGATCTAAACGCGGAGGGTGCGGCGCGTCTCGCGGCCGAACTGGACGCGGCGGCGGGCCGTACCGTCTCCATTCCCGTGCGGGTCGACGTGACGGACGCGGATTCGGTGCGCGACATGTTCCGAGTCGTGGCCGGCAAGGCCGGCGGCGCGGACCTGGTCGTGTCCAACGCGGGCGTGCTGAAGGCGGGATCCGTGCTCGACCAGGATATCGCCTCGTTCAAGTTCGTCACGGACGTCAATTACACCGGCTTTTTCAACGTTACCAAATACGCGGGCCTCCTGATGCGCCGTCAGGGGCTGCTCGCCCAGGGCTGGAAAACCGACATCGTCCAGATCAATTCCAAGTCCGGCCTGCAGGGATCCAACCGCAACGGCGCCTACGCCGGATCCAAGTTCGGAGGCATCGGGCTGGTGCAGAGTTTCGCGATGGAGCTGGTCGAATACGGCATCAAAGTGAACGCGATCTGCCCGGGCAATTTCTTCGACGGGCCGCTCTGGTCCGATCCCGAAAAAGGGCTGTTCGCCCAGTACCTGCGTTCCGGCAAGGTGCCCGGCGCGAAGACGGCGGCCGACGTCAAAGCCTTCTACGAGGCCAAGGTGCCCATGCGGCGCGGCTGCGCCGGCCCCGACGTCATGCGCGCCCTGTATTACCTCGTCGAGCAGGAATACGAAACCGGCCAGGCGTTGCCCATCACCGGCGGCCAGGTGATGCTTGCATGAGGGAACCGACCGTCGCCGTAATCGACATCGGCATGACCCACAAGAAAGTCGCGGTATACGACACCGCGCTGAACCAGCGCGCCATCGCCCGCCGGACCTTCGACCCCATCACGGCGGAAGGAATTCCCGTGCACGACCTTGCCGGTATGGAATCCTGGTTCATCGGAACCCTGCGCGGTTTTTCACGCGCGCACGACATCCGCGCCATCGCCGTGACGACGCACGGCGCCACCATGGTGTGCACGGACGATCGCGGAAATCCCGTCGTCCCCTGCGTCCTTTACACGCATGAACCCGGACCCGCCTTCCACGATGAATTCTTCCGCATGGCCGGAGATCCCGCCGGGCTCCAGCGGCGGACCGGAACCCCCGATTTCTCGGCGCTTATCAATCCGGCCAAGGGCTTGTTCTTCCTCTCGAAGCGGTTCCCGGAAAGATACGCGTCGGCGGCGCGCGTGCTGCCCTATCCGCAGTACTGGGGCATGCGCTTCACCGGCAACGCGGGCGCGGAAGGCACGTATATCGGCTGCCATACCTACCTCTGGGACTGGATCGCGGGCGAGTATTCAGAAGTCGCTTCGCGCCTGGGCATCCGCGGGAAATTGCCGCCAAAGTTATGCGATTCGTGGTCCGTCCTCGGAAGGCTTCGCCCCGAATTCGCCGACGCTTGCGGCCTCCCGCCCGGTGTCATCGTCACCATGGGAATCCATGATTCCAACGCGTCGCTGTTGCCGTATCTGGTCACCCAGCGCGGACGGGATTTCGTGCTGGATTCGACGGGTTCGTGGTGCGTGCTCATGCATCCGCAGGAAACCTACGGATTTTCGGCCGCCGACATCGGCAAGGTGGTGTTCTTCAATCGGGCAGCCGACAACAGGCCGGTCAAGACCGCCATTTTCACCGGAGGCCTGGAATACGAAGCCTGGTCGGGACGGATGGCCCCAAACGCCGACGCGGCCGAGGCCGCGAAACCCGATGAACCCGCGCTTGCCCGCCTGCTGCGCGACCGCGATGCCTTCATCCTTCCCGAACTGGTTCCCGGGTCGGGCCAATTTCCCGGGTCGAGGGCGCGCGCCGCGGAATTCAGGGAAGGACGCTGGCGCGAGTACCCCTTCGCCGCCACGGCTCCGGGCGCCG
>CAYRXK010000027.1:0-15197 GCA_964428265.1 uncultured Treponemataceae bacterium | reverse complement strand
CCGAGCGGCCCGCGGGCTCCGAGCGGCCGGGATTCTTCTCCGATCCGGCCAAGGCGCGCGCCGCGCTCGACCTTTCGCTGGCGATCCAGACGCTCGCGGCGCTCGAACGCGCGGGCCTGCGTCCGGGGGCCGACCTGTTCATAGAAGGCGGATTCCGCAACAACGCCGAATACTGCGGCCTGATCGCCGCCGCCCTTCCTGAAAATCACGTCTACCTATCCGACAAGCCGGAAGCGACCTCGTTCGGCGCCGCGATGACCGCGGTGGCCGCGCTCGAGGGCATATCGCCCGACGAGCTCGCCGGAAGATTCGACATAGAGCGCGTTCCAGTCGCCCCGCTCGGAAACCGCGACCACCTGATCGCCTATCGCGATGCATGGCTCCGCCTCGCCGGAGCAGAGGAGAAATCATGAACACCAAGGCTGTGCGCATCCACGGAGTGGACGACCTGCGCCTCGAGGAACTCGAGCTGCCCGCCCTGCGCGACGACGAAATACTCGCCCGCGTCATATCCGACAGCATCTGCATGTCCAGCCACAAGCTCTCGATGCAGGGCGACCGCCACAAGCGCGTGCGCGCGCCCCTGGCGGAACAGCCCATCATCATCGGCCACGAATTCTGCGGCGAAATAGTGCAGGTCGGCGCGAAATGGGCCGGAAAATTCAAGGCCGGATCGCGCTTCGCCATCCAGCCCGCGCTGAATTACCAAGGCACCCTGTGGGCGCCCGGCTATTCCTACCGGTGGATCGGCGGCGACGCTACCTACGTGATCATCCCCAACGAAGTGATGGAGATGGACTGCCTCCTCGAATACAAGGCAGACGCCTTCTTCATGGGCTCGCTCTCGGAACCGGTATCCTGCATCGTCGGCGCATTCCACGCGCAGTACCACACGAAAGCGGGATCCTACGCGCACGACATGGGAATAAAGGAGGGCGGCGCGCTCGCCCTGCTCGCCTCGGTGGGGCCCATGGGCCTGGGCGCGATCGACTACGCGATCCACGCCGACCGAAGGCCCTCGATCCTCGTCGTCACCGACATCGACCAGGCCAGGCTTGACCGCGCCGCCTCGCTCATCACGGTCGAGGAAGCCCGCGCGCACGGCGTCAACCTGACCTACGTGAACACCCGCGACCTGCCCGATCCGATCGCGCACCTCAAATCGCTCAACGCGGGCAGGGGATTCGACGACGTGTTCGTGTTCGCCGCGGTGAAACCCCTCGTGGAATTGGCCGACCGCCTGCTGGGCGCCGACGGCTGCCTGAATTTCTTCGCCGGCCCCACCGACACCTCGTTCGCCGCGTCGCTCAACTTCTACGATGTGCACTACGAGGCGCACCACCTGGTCGGGACCTCGGGCGGCAACACCGACGACATCGTCGAATCCCTCGACATGATGGCGAAGGGCAGGCTGCGACCCGAATTCATGATCACGCACGTGGGAGGGCTGGACGCGGTGGCCGACACCACCATCCGCCTGGACAAGATCCCCGGCGGCAAGAAGCTCATCTACACGCACAAGAAACTGCCGCTTTTCGCGTTGGCCGATCTGCCGTCCCTCGCCGCGGCGGATCCCTTCTACGCCGCGCTGGACGAAATCACGCGGCGCCACCAGGGGCTCTGGAGCGCGGAGGCCGAACGGTACCTGCTCGCGAACGCCGGCCCGATCTGACGGCGGGCCTAATCCGGCAATATCGACCCCGGCTTCAGGTTCGCCGCGTTCAGCGCCCCGAGCCGGGCGCCTGCGCGGATGGCGGCGCGCAAATCCTTGCCGTCCGCCAGCGCGGCGGCCAGCCCCGCGGTGAACGAATCGCCCGACCCGGTCGGGTTCAGCGCCTTCACCTCCACCACGGGCTCCTCGGCGCCGCGGCCATCCTCCAGGAACCAGATCGGGCGGTGGCCGCGTGTCACGATCAGGTCCGTGCCGTAGTCGCGCTTCCATTCCATCGCGATGCGCGTCGCGTGATCGCGCAACGCAGCCTCGTGCGCGGGCCCCGTGCCGCTCGAAAGGTCGGCGCCCCGCGGCAGGGGCCTGGTAGCCAGCAATTCGGCCAGGTTAGGCTTCACCACCGTCGGCCTGAATTCCAGGCAGGCCTCCAGGTCGGCGCCCTTTATGTCGAGGATGAGGAGCGCCCCCGCAGCCCGGGCGCGCCGCGCGATTTCGGGAATCACCTCCGGAGGATAGCCCGCCGCCTTCGTCCCCGAAACCACCACCGCCCCGCAGCCCGGCAGCGCCGCCGCGAACGCGTCCAGCAGGCGCGCCGCGGTATCCTTCGCCACCGGCAGGCCTTCCTCCACCAGTTCGGTCGCGGTCCCCTCGGCCAGGTCGATCACCGTCGTGCACACGCGGATCTCGGCCCCCGAATCGACCCATCGCACATCCAGCCCGTCCTGCGCGCAGAGCGCGAGGAACCAGTCGCGGTTCGGCCCGCCCGCGTGCGTCAGGTGGATCGCGCGGCGCCCCGACTGGGTCAGCACCCGCGCCACGTTCACGCCCTTGCCCGACGCGTCGGTGCGCTGGCGCACCGCGCGATTCACCGCGTCCACCCGCAGCCGGTCGAACGCCAGCGTCTTCTGCAGCACCGGATTCAGGCAAACCGCGAGGAAGGCGTCCCCGCCGCGCGCGCGTTCCGCATTCATGCTTTCAGTATACAACCCGCCGGCGCGGCATTACATTATCCTTCATGGACAACTTCAATTTCCGCAATCCAACCCGCATCGTATTCGGCCGCGGCGCCGAACGCCGCGTCGGAGAACTCGCCGCGCCCATTTCCCGCAAGGTCCTCCTGCATTTTGGCGGCGGCTCCATCCGCGCCTCGGGCCTCTACGACCGCGTCACCGCGTCGCTCGCGGCCGCCGGCGTGCAATGGGTCGAGCTGGGCGGCGTCGTGCCCAACCCCCGCCTCTCCCTGGTGCACGAAGGCATCCGCCTCTGCCGGCAGCATGGCGTCGGCCTCATCCTCGCCGTCGGCGGCGGCTCGGTCATCGACTCGGCCAAGGCCATCGCCGCCGGCGTCCCCTACGAGGGCGACGTCTGGGACTTCTACACCCGCGCCGCCGCGCCTCGGGCCGCCCTGCCCATCGCGACCATCCTGACCATACCCGCGGCGGGCTCCGAATCTTCCGACGGCTCCGTCATCACCAACGAGGACGGCTGGTTCAAGCGCCCCCTGGGCAGCGAACTCCTGTACCCGGCCTTTTCCATCCTCAACCCGGAACTCGCCTTCACCCTCCCGGATCCGCAGGTCGCCAACGGCGTCGCCGACATCATGGCCCACCTGATGGAACGCTACTTCACGAATTCGTCGCCGGTGGAGCTGACCGACCGCCTGATCGAGGCCACCCTGCGCACCGTCATCGACGCGGCGCCCCGCGTCCTGGCCCGCCGCGACGATTACGACGCCTGGGCCGAGCTCATGTGGGCGGGCACCATCGCGCACAATAACCTCCTGAATACCGGCCGGGTGGGAGACTGGGCATCGCACGACATCGAACACGAACTATCCGGCATCTATGACATCGCCCAC
Organism: uncultured Treponemataceae bacterium; assembly: GCA_964428265.1. GTDB lineage: Bacteria > Spirochaetota > Spirochaetia > Treponematales > Rectinemataceae > CAYRXK01. Next base: position 11,670 of record CAYRXK010000027.1, on the reverse strand, counting down.
GGCGCGGGCCTGGCCGTCGTCTTCCCCGCCTGGATGAAGTACGTGCGCGCGCACGATCCGGACCGCTTCGCGCAGTTCGCGGTGCGCGTATGGGGGGTCGAGGAGAATTTCCGCGACCGCGACGCCACCAGCCTGGCGGGGATCGGCAGGCTCGAAGGCTTCTGGCAGGCGATCGGCCTGGCCACCCGCCTTTCCGGCCTGGGCATCGATGACGCGAAGATCGACGAGATGGCATCCAAGGCGACCGGAGGCGACAAGTCGACGGTCGGGAATTTCGTGAAACTGGGCCAGAAAGAGATTTCGGAGATATTGGAGATCGCCCTCGTATAGATCTTTGTAACCGATTACATTTTTCGCTTGACAGATTCGAAAAGCCGGTAAACGATTACATCCGTCACTTGGGAGATGGATGGAGGGTGCGCCGGTGGCCGAACCTGTCGTGGTGATGAAGGGAATCAACAAGTCCTTCCCGGGCGTCCACGCGCTCAGGGACGCCCGCTTCGATCTCATTCCGGGCGAGGTCCACGCGCTCATCGGCGAGAACGGCGCGGGAAAGTCCACCCTGATGAAGGTGCTCTCCGGAGTCTACCAGAAGGATTCCGGAGAGGTTCTCGTGGGCGGCAAGCCCGCGGACCTTCACAACCCCCGCGCCGCGCAGCGCGCCGGCATCTCCATCATCCATCAGGAACTCAACCTGATGAACCACCTCACCGCCGCCCAGAACATCTTCATCGGGCGCGAACCCCGCATGGCCGGCGGCCTCTTCCTGGACGAGAAATCGCTCAACGCGCGGGCCAGGGATCTTTTCGACCTGATCAAGCTCGATCTCGACCCCCGCGTCAAGATAGGCGACCTGACGATCGCCAAGCAGCAGATGGTCGAAATCGTGAAGGCCATCTCGCACGACGCGCGCGTCCTGATCATGGACGAGCCCACCGCCGCGCTGAACGACGCCGAAATCGCCGAGCTTTTCGCGATCATCCGCGACCTCAAGGCCAAGGGCGTGGGCATCGTCTACATCTCGCACCGCATGGACGAGCTTTTCCGGATTTCCGACCGCATCACGGTGATGCGCGACGGCCAGTACATCGACACCCTGCCCGCCGCCGGCACCGACCTCGAGCACATCATCAGCCTCATGGTCGGGCGCACCCTGTTCGACACGGTGCACCACGCCCGGACGGATTCCTCCGAGGCCCCCGTCGTGCTGGAAGCGCGCGGCATTTCCCGCGGACGCGCGCTGAAGGACGTTTCTTTCAAGGTGCGCAAGGGCGAGATACTCGGTTTCGCGGGGTTGATGGGCGCGGGCAGGACCGAGGTGGCGCGCGCCATATTCGGCGCCGATCCTGTGGACTCGGGCGAGGTGCTGGTGAACGGCAAGCCGGTTCGCATAACGCACCCGCGCGACGCGGTCAGGCACGGCATAGGCTACCTTTCCGAGGACCGCAAGCGGTTCGGCGTCGCCGTCGGCATGGACGTTGAAAACAACGTGGGCATGGCCTCGATGAAGAAATTCACCGGCCCCGCGGGCTTCGTCAAGGCGGGCCGGATCCGCGCGACCGCGCAGGAGCACGTGCGCAAGCTGGCCATAAAGACGCCGGGCATCCAGCAGAAGGTGAAATTCCTGTCCGGAGGAAACCAGCAGAAGGTCGTCGTGGCGAAGTGGCTCGTGCGCGACTGCGACATCCTCTTCTTCGACGAGCCGACGCGCGGCATCGACGTCGGCGCCAAGCAGGAAATCTACAAGCTGCTGAACGAGCTGTCCGACGCCGGCAAGACCATCGTGATGATTTCGTCCGAGCTGCCGGAGGTCCTGCGCATGAGCCACCGCATCGTGGTCATGTGCGAGGGGCGCGTCACCGGAGAGCTCGACGCGCGCGAAGCAACCCAGGAAAAGATCATGCAGCTCGCCACTCTGCGCGAGACGATGCGCGATGCCGCGAGCGCCGATGCGCGCTCCAGGGCGACCTGATCGACCAGGAGGTCCGAACCGATGTCCGATACGACCGTGAATAAAACGGCGGCGCTGCCCGGCACCGCGTCCGCCGGCGCGCGGCAGAAGCTCCTCGCCTTCGCGAGCCTCATCATATTGATGGTGGCGTTCTCCATCGCGTCGCCCAACTTCTTCCAGGCGAACAACCTCATCGCCATCATGCTGGCGACCGCGGTCAACGGCGTCCTGGCGATGGCGGTCTCCTTCGTCATCATCACTGGCGGGATCGACCTTTCCGTCGGCACCACGATGACCTTCTCCGCCGTCATCGCCGCGAAGGTGACAGCGCAGGCCATGCTGCCCGTGCCGGTGGGCGTGCTCGCCGGCGTCGCGGCGGGCCTGCTCTGCGGCCTCGTTTCGGGGATGCTGGTGGCCAAGCTCAAGATTCCGCCCTTCATCGCCACCCTGGGCATGATGATGCTCACCAAGGGCCTGGCGCTGATCCTGGCGCAGAACAGGCCCATCTATTTCACCGAAGCGCCGGCATTCGCCATGATTTCCATGGGATCGATCCTGGGCTTCATCGAGAATTTCAAGATACCCAACGCGGTGCTGATCTTTTTCGGGGTCGCGATACTGTCCGCGGTCGTGCTGAACAAGACGGTATTCGGGCGCTACACCTTCGCGCTCGGGTCGAACGAGGAAGCCGTGAGGCTTTCCGGCGTGAACACCGACCGCTGGAAGATCGGCGTGTACGGCACCTGCGGGGCCATTTCCGGCGTGGCGGGCATCCTGATCGCGTCGCGCCTTAATTCCGCGCAGCCCGCGCTGGGCCAGGGCTACGAACTGGACGCTATCGCCGCGGTGGTGATCGGCGGCACCTCGATGTCCGGCGGCGAGGGCACGGTGCTCGGCACGGTGATCGGCGCCTTCCTGATTTCGGTGCTGACCAACGGATTGCGCATACTTTCCGTGCCGCAGGAATGGCAGATCGTGGTGACCGGCCTGATCATCATCGGCGCCGTCTACCTCGACATCCTGCGAAGGAGGAAATGATTTCCGCGCACGCGGGGGACGCGCCCCCGACGCGGAAATCGCACATCGTGAAACCCCGGTTCCCTGGAGGACCGGATAGTGTACCAAAGGAGCGGGCTATGAAGAACAAGAGTATTCTTCTGGCGGCGGTTCTGCTGGTCGCGATCGCGGGAAGCGCGTTCGCACAGCAGTCGATTTACATTCCCCTCATTTCCAAGGGCTTCCAGCACCAGTTCTGGCAGGCGGTCAAGCTCGGCGCCGAGCAGGCGGCCAAGGAACTGAACGTGAAGATCACCTTCGAGGGCCCCGAGTCCGAGGCGATGGTCGACAAGCAGATCGACATGCTCGCCGCCGCGATCGCGAAGAAACCGGCCGCCATCGGTTTCGCCGCGCTGGACAGCAAGGCCGCGATTCCCCTGCTGAAGCAGGCCCAGGCCGCGAAGATCCCCGTCATCGGCTTCGACTCCGGCGTCGACTCCGACATCCCCCTCGCCACGGCGTCCACCGACAACATCAAGGCCGCCGCGCTCGCCGCGGACAAGATGGCCGCGCTGATCGGCGGCAAGGGCGAAGTGGCGGTGGTCGTGCACGACCAGACCTCCATCACCGGCATCACCCGCCGCGACGGCTTCGTCAACCAGATGAAGGCCAAGTATCCCAACATCAAGATCGTCAGCGTGCAGTACGGCGGCGGCGACCACCTGAAGTCCACCGACATCACGAAGGCCATCATCCAGGCCAACCCCAACCTTAAGGGTATTTTCGGCGGCAACGAGGGCTCGGCCATCGGCGTGCTCAACGGCGTGAAGGAAATGGGCAAGATCGGCAAGATCGTGGTCATCGGCTACGACTCCGGCGCCCAGCAGATCGCGGCGATCAAGTCCGGCGAAATGGCCGGCGCTATCACCCAGAACCCGGTCGGCATCGGCTACGAGACGGTCAAGGCCGCGCTCATGGCGGTGCAGGGCAAGAAAGTCCCGAAGAACATCGACACGGGCTTCTACTACTACGACAAGACCAACATCAACGATCCCAAGATCAAGGCCGTCCTGTACGAATGACGAGGCGAATTACAGGGCGAATGACGGGACGAACGGGGGAATCCTGACATGATCGTGTGCTGCGGCGAAGCGTTGATCGACATGGTGCCGCCTGAATCGCATGCGGAAGGCGCCGTATACGGCAGTTTCGAAGTGCGACCGGGCGGATCCGTGTACAACAGCGCGATCGCCGCGGCTCGATTGGGCGTTCCGACCCGTTTCCTGGGGAGGATCGCCGCGGATTTCCTCGGCGACAAGTTATTCGACCGGCTCGCGCGCAACGGGGTGGATACGGGCCTCGTCACGCGCGCGGACCAGCCGGCCACCCTCGCCTTCGTGGAGAAAAACGAGCGCGGCGAGGCCGAATACGCGTTCTACGCGCAAGGCGCCGCCGACCGTTCGCTTGAAGATTCCGACATTCCGGAACGCCTGCCCGAAGGCGCGGATTTCCTCCTCGTGGGATCGATATCCCTCGTGCTGGAACCCGGAGCCTCCGTCATCGAGGGCCTGGTGCGGCGCGAATCGCGCAACGTACTGGTGAGCTACGACCCGAACGTGCGCCCCTCGCTCATTCCCGACCGCGACGCGTTCCGCGCCCGTTTCGAGGCGCTCTGCGCGGACGCGGCCATCGTGAAGGCATCCGTGACGGATCTGGAGTGGATCTACGGACCCGCGGCGCCGGAGGATTTCGCCGCCAGGCTGCTCGCGCTGGGGCCCGACCTTGTCGCCCTCACGATGGGCGATCAGGGAAGCGCCGCGGCCACGCATCGCGCGGCGGCGGCCGTTCCCGTGTTCCCCGTCAAGGTCGCGGACACCATCGGCGCGGGCGACACCTTCCACGCGGGCCTGCTGGCCGCCCTGCAGTCGCGCGGCATAGTCACGCGCGAATCCCTGCGGGCGCTGGACTCCGGAACGATCTCCGATATACTCTCCTTCGCGGCCGCGGCTGCCGCGATCAACTGTTCCAGGAAGGGCGCCGAACCGCCCACCCTGGACGAGCTGGCGAAGGCCTACCCCGCCCTCGCCACGACCTGAAGGAGCCCGCCATGCTGATAGGCATCGACCCCTGCATTTCGCCCGACCTGCTGTCGGTCCTCTTCCGCATGGGGCACGGCGACGAGATCGTCCTGGCCGACGCGTTCTTCACCGGAGACTCGCTGAACGCGCGCGTCATCCGGGCCGACGGCATCCGCATCCCGCAGCTGCTTGACGGCATCCTCAAGCTCATCAACCTGGACGATTTCGTGAATGATCCGGTGGTGATGATGCAGCCCGTGCCCGGCGATTTCCTGGATCCGGAGGTCGAGGGCGCGTACCGCGCCGCCATAGACCGGCACTGGCCGGCCACCCCTCCCATCGCGCGCATGGAGCGCTTCGCCTTCTACGAACGCTCGCGCAAGGCCTTCGCCGTGGTGATGACCGGCGAAACCGTGAAATACGGCAATATCATCCTCAAGAAGGGCGTAATCCCGGTCTGACCGGGCGAGGACCATGCCAGGATTCCTGAACGACCTGCTGCCGACGCTGTCGCTCATCGCGTTGGGCGCTTTTCTGGGGAGGAGGAATGTCCTCTCCGAAACAACGGTCGAAGGGTTCAGGACGCTGATTTCGAAGGTCACGCTTCCCGCGGTGATGTTCGCCGCCTTCTCGCGGATGGAGCCGGGCGCCGGGCACCTGGCGCTGGCCGCGGCGGTCTTCGCCGCCTGCGCGCTGCTCGGCCTGGCCGGCGGCGCGATCGGCAAGGCCCTGCGCCTGCCGATGCCTTCGACCGCCTTCCTGTTCCAGGGCTACGAAGCCGGGATGCTCGGTTATTCCCTGTTCGGCGCGTTTTTCGGATCGCATAACCTTACGGCCTTCGCGGGCGCCGATCTGGGACAGGTCGTGTACGTGTTCACGGTACTGTTCACGCTGCTGGCATCCGGCGAGGGCCGCACGGGCGCCAGCCGAGCCGATTTCCGCGCCATCGCGGTGCGCATCCTTTCCTCGCCGGTGATGATCGCCATCATCGCGGGGCTCCTGTCGGCGCTGTTCATCCCGGGCGCGCGCGGGCTGCCCTGGGGCGAAGGCGGATTCCTCGAGTCCACCCTGGCGGCGGTCGGCGGCATCACCGGCCCCCTCGTCTGCCTGGTGGTCGGCTTCGGACTCCGCGAAGGCGTCGCGGGAGCCGCGTCCGCCGCCGTGACGGTGACGCTGCGCATGCTGCTCTCGGCGGGTGCCGGATCGCTCATCGCGTTCGTCCTGGCGCCCGCGCTGGGATTCGGCCGCATCCAGTCGCTGGCGGTCATGGTGCTGTTCGCGCTGCCGCCACCCTTCGTGATTCCCGTATTCCGCAAGGCCCGGGATGAATCCGCCTACGTCAGCGCGGCGCTGTCGCTGCACACGCTCCTCTCGCTGGCGGCGGTAGCGGCCATCGCCGCGTTCGCTGACGCCGCGGCCAGAGGCGCCGCATGACGCGCCGCAACGCCACCGTGCGCGACGTCGCGCTGCACGCCGGCGTCAGCACCGCCACCGTGTCGCGCGTCCTCAACCTGGACGAACGCGTCACCAGGGAAACGCGGGAACGCGTGCTCGCAGCGGTGCAGGCCCTCGGCTACAAGATCAACACCGTGGCGCGCAGCCTGAAAACGAGGCAGACCCGCACCATCGGAATCCTCGCCCCCGACCTCGCGGGCGATTTTTTCATGTACATCGCCGAAAGCCTGGATCGCGAACTGTCGGCGCACGGCTACAGCCTCGTCGTGTGCTCGACCTGGAATTCCGTGCAGGAAGAATCGCGCCGGCTGCACCACCTCGCCGAGCGCCTGGTGGACGGCGTGGTCGTGATACCGGTTTCGGACCGCGGCTCGCATTTTTCGTACCTGCGCGAACACAGCATACCGGTCGTATTCCTGGACCGCGTGGTGGACGACTTTTCCGCGGATACCGTCACGGTCGACAACGAGGAAGGAGCCTACCAGGCCACGCGGAGCCTCGTGGCGGACGGCTACCGGCGCATCGGATTCCTCGGCGGAACCCCGGACATTTCCACCTCGAAAGAACGCTACGCGGGCTACCTGCGGGCCCTCGCCGAGTCGGGCATCGAGCCCGACGTGCGCTTCGTGCGCCGCGGCCCGCCCACCCTCCCCTTCGGCTACCGCGCCATGGAGGAAATGCTGAAGCGCGACGATTCGCCGGACGCGTGGTTCATCGTGAACAATTTCATGCATGTCGGCGCTACCAACTATCTCATGCTGCAGGGCGGCGACCGCGCGAACCGCATCGTTTTCGCCGCCTTCGACGAAATGCCCAACGCGCCCCTGATGCGATTCTGCCGATATTCCATCCAGCAGCCGATCTCGGAACTGGGCAGGACCGCGGCGCGCGCCATCCTGGACCGCGTCAGCGGAGCCGACCGCTCCGAGCCCCGCACCATGCGGCTGAAAACGAGACTGATCCGGCATTCGCGCCACCCGGCGCCGCCGTGACCCATATCAAATCGAATAACGTACGAACGGAGGTAGTTCAAATGGCGAACATCGAATCCATGAAAGTCCAGGCGCCGCAGCTTCGGCTCAAGGGAGCCCTTCCGAAGATCGGCATACGGCCCACGATAGACGGGCGCGAGCGCGGCGTGCGCGAATCGCTCGAGGACGTGACGATGGGCATGGCGAAAGCCGCCGCGAAACTCATTTCGGAAAACCTGCGGCACCCCTCCGGACACGCGGTGGAATGCGTGATCTCCGACAGCACGATCGGCGGCGTGGCGGAAGCCGCCGCGGCGCAGGAAAAATTCGCGCGCGAAGGCGTGGCGGTCACGCTGACCGTCACGCCCTGCTGGTGCTACGGCTCCGAAACGATGGATGCCGATCCTTCGACCATAAAGGCGGTATGGGGCTTCAACGGCACCGACCGCCCCGGCGCGGTCTACCTGGCCGCCGTCCTCGCCGCGCACAACCAGAAGGGCCTGCCCGCCTTCGGCATCTACGGCCACGACGTGCAGGACCTCTCGCAGATCGGCACCATACCCGCCGACGTCGCCGAAAAAATCCTGCGCTTCGCGCGGGCCGGCCTGGCCGCGGCGTGGATGCGCGGCAAGTCCTACCTCTCGGTGGGCTCCGTCTCCATGGGCATCGCCGGCTCGATCGTGAACCCGGACTTCTTCCAGGATTATCTCGGCATGCGCACCGAATTCGTGGACATGAGCGAAATCACGCGACGCCTCGAGGAAAAAATCTACTCCGACGCCGAATTCAGGCGCGCCCTCGCATGGGTCAAGGAGAACTGCAGGGAAGGCCCGGACAACAACCCGCCGGAAATCCAGCATTCGCGCGCGCGCAAGGACAAGGCCTGGGAAACCAGCGTGAAAATGGCCATGATCGTGCGCGACCTGATGGTCGGCAACCCCGACCTGCGCCGCAAGGGCCTGAACGAGGAAGCCCTGGGCCACAACGCCATCCTGGGCGGCTTCCAGGGCCAGCGCCACTGGAACGACCACTTCCCCAACGGCGATTTCCTGGAAACCGTGCTCAACTCCAGCTTCGACTGGAACGGCATCCGCCAGCCCTATGTCGTGGCCACCGAAAACGACTCGCTCAACGGCGTGTCCATGCTCTTCGGCCACCTCCTGACCGGCACCTCGCAGGTCTTTTCCGACGTGCGCACCTACTGGAGCCCCGAGGCCGTGCAGCGCGTCACCGGATGGAAGCCCGAGGGCGCCGCGGCGGGCGGCTTCATCCACCTTATAAATTCCGGCGCCACCACGATGGACGGCACCGGCAAGCAGCGCGACGAGCACGGCAAGCCCGTGATGAAGCAGTGGTGGAAGGTCACGCCGCAGGACGCCGCAGCCTGCATGGACGCCACCAGCTGGCGCTACGCCAACCTCGGCTATTTCCGCGGCGGCGGCTACTCGTCCGACTTCCTGACCGAGGGCGGCATGCCCGTGACCATGTGCAGGCTCAACCTCGCGAAAGGCATCGGGCCCGTGCTGCAGATCGCCGAAGGCGTCACCGCCACCCTGCCCGACCACGTGCACGAAAAGCTCGACCTGCGCACCGACCCGACCTGGCCCACGACCTGGTTCGTGCCGCGCCTGACCGGCGAAGGGCCTTTCCGCGACGTGTACTCGGTCATGGCCGCATGGGGCGCCAACCACGGCGCCATCAGCTACGGGCACATCGGCGCGGACCTGATCGCGCTCGCCTCGATCCTGCGCATTCCCGTGTGCATGCACAATGTCCAGGCCTCGCGGATTTTCAGGCCGAGTTACTGGAATTCCGCCGGCATGGATCCGGAAGGCGCCGATTACCGCGCCTGCGCGGCGCTCGGCCCGCTGTACGCCTGACGCGCGACGGGCCGGCCGCGGGATCGCCCGATCGGCCGGCCGCATGATAGTCTGAACGTATCGTGGATTCCGAAAACCTGATCCTGCTCGCCGCCGATGCCGCGCGCCTTGTGCTGGAGTCCGGCGGCGAGACGTATCGCGCGGAAAACGTCGCGATGGATATCGTCGCCAGCCAGGGGGGCGCGGAGCCTGAATGCTTCGCGACTTCCACCGGCGTGATCCTCTCGTTCTCGGGGCCCGACGGGCGCGTCAGGTCCGTCGTGCGCCGCGTCAAGCGGCGATCCATGAACCTTGAAAAAGTGGCGCGGATCGACCGCGTCGTTTCGGACTTATTGCGGGAAGCGATCGATATCGAGGGCGTGGCCGCCGCGCTGGACGCCGCCGAGCGCCTGTCCGGCCGCGGCTCCGCCGCCGCGCTGGGCGCTTCGGCGATAGGCTCGGGCGCCTTCGCGCTGCTGTTCGGCGGCGGATGGCGCGAATCCCTCGCCGCGGCGGCCACCGGCATCCTGGTGGCGGCGCTGTCGCGCGCCCTCATGCGGCGCAGGTTGCCCGATTTCGTCATCAACCTTTCGGGCGGCGCGCTCGCCGCATTCGCCTGCCTGGCCGCGCTGGCGATGGGACTGATCGCCGACGCCGACACGGCCATCATCGGCGTGATCATGCTGCTCGTGCCGGGCGTCGCGATAACCAACGCGATACGCGATCTGATGGCGGGCGATCTCGTGTCGGGCATCGCGAGAGGGGCCGACGCCTTCCTCGCGGCGGCGGCGATCTCGGCGGGGACCGGCATCGCCTTCGGCGCGTGGCGGCTTTTCGGAGGCTCGTTCTGACGCCGTTCGCGGGATTCGCGGAGTTCGGGCAGGTGGCGCTGTCGGCGATCGCCACCGCGGCCTTCGCGTACCTGTTCGGACTGCGCCCCGCCGATATCGCGGTCGCATCCGCGGGCAGCGCGCTCGGCTGGGCCGCGCACCTGGCCGCCGCCGCGTTCGGCATGACGCCCGCCGTGCAGATGTTCATCGCCGCCACCATCGTGGGACTCTGGGGAGAGGCCGCGGCCGCGCTGCGCAGGCGCCCCGCCACGGTCTACACCATCGCGGGCGTCATTCCCCTCGTGCCCGGCGGCGGCATGTACTACATGATCCTCGAATCCATCCAGGGCAATTCGTGGAAATCCATCCAGACCGCCATCGCCACGCTCTCCGCGGCCTTCGCGATCGCCGCCGGCCTGGCCATCGCGGGCGCCGCCGCGCGCCTCGCCGGCGGCGGAAGCAGGATGCACGGACTGCGCGATCGCTGAAATCTCCAAAATCCCCCTATCGGACCGCGATTTCCGCATCGATAATGAAAATGATGACCATGGAAACCCTGCTCCGCATGGAGATAACCCTCATCTCCATCGCGACGCTGCTCGTCGTGCAGTTTTCCGTGAACGACCACGGCCGCGAAACTACGCCGGACCGCCGCCTGTTCGGATGGATGACGGCGACGGTGATCGCCATCATGCTGGTCGACGGCATCAGCTGGCGGCTGAACGGCATGCCCGGTGTCGCCGTGCACATAACCCTCTGGTTCACCAACCTGATCTATTTCATCCTGCACCTCGCGCCGCCGCTCCTGTTCATCATCTACGCGCTCATGCGCTGCGAGGCGCCGGAACGGAGCCTGCGGCTGCACCGCCGGGCGGCCGGCCTGATCTACGCGCTCTGGACAGCCTTCTGCGCCAGCACGCCCTGGACCGGCCTGGTGTTCAGGATCGACAGCGCCAACCGCTACGTGCGCGGCTCGGGATTCGCCTGGGCCGCGGTGCTGATGTACGCGCTGCTCGCGTATGCCTCGGCCTATACCTTCCGGCACCGTCGCGAACTGGGCAGGCGGCAGTGGCTCTCGCTCATCCTGTATCCGCTGCCCGCGGCCTTCGGCGCCACCGTGCAGAACCTCCTCTACGGCACCGTGCTCGTCTGGCCCGCCACCGTGATCTCGCTCCTCATCGTGGCCATAAACATGCAGAACGCGCAGATGGGCACCGACACCCTCACTGGGGTGCGCAACCGCCTCAGCATGATGCGCTACCTCCACAGCCTGGAACGTTCGCCCGACCGACGGCGGATCGCGGGCATCGCGATGGACCTGGACGGTTTCAAGTCGATCAACGACCGCTTCGGACACCAGACCGGCGACCGCGCGCTCGAAGAGGCTGCGCATATCATCCGCGATTCGATCCGCAGGAACGATTTCCTGGCGCGCATGGGCGGCGACGAATTCACCGTAATCCTCGAAACCGGTTCGCCGGACGTGGTGACCGAAGTCGTTGACCGCATCCGCGCAAGCTTCGAGCGCGC
>CAYRXK010000026.1:19938-30356 GCA_964428265.1 uncultured Treponemataceae bacterium | reverse complement strand
AGCACCAGGCGGGCCCGTTCGCGCGCCAATTGCCGTGATACCTGCGCCAGCAGGGGCGCCGCCTCGCGCATGGAAAGGAGTTGTTCCACTTGCGGAAGTGAGCTTCGGGGATCGGGATTCTGCGCCACGCGTCCTCCCTGGTGTCGGGATGTATCGGAAGGAGCAGGAATCGAACCTGCCGCCGCGAGTGATCGCGGCCAGCGGTTTTGAAGACCGCGGGAGCCGCCAGACCCCATCCGCTTCCGCTGTCCATCCTAGCGGGACCCTCTATTCCCGTCAATGACGACGAGCATGAAGACGTTGACGGAAGTCCGTTCGCGCGGATGGGCATACTCGCGTGAAACGCAAAGCGGGTATACAATAAATAGGAATAATTCCTATTGAATCTGCAGGAGTTGCCATGGAATCCACCCTTTCTCCGGTCTTTTCGAACATCGCCAAGGCGTTCGAAAAACAGCACCTTGCGCGCGAGGCCGAACTTGCCGCATCGATTTCACTCCATTTCGGAGAGTTGGAGGCCGCTGTCACCGTTGGCGGAGACCCTGTCGCGGGCACTCTCGCAGATCTGGCCGCCCTCTTCGCTGCCGATGAAGCAAGCTTTTTCGGTCAGGTGCGCGAATCTGCCCAGGCTGTCGCCGATCGCGGCGCCCTGCGGATGGCAACGTGGGGGTCCAAGGTAAATGCGATCCAGAAAGCGGTGGCCGATCGCTATGCCAAAAAGGGCGAGGCCCTGCTCGACGGCGTATCGGTATACGTCTGCGAGGCGTGCGGCTACATCGCCATAGCCGCGGAAGCGCCTGAAATCTGCCCGGTCTGCAAGGCCCCCGCTCTGCGCTTCACTGAAATCAAATAGGAGGATCCTATGCACGCCGTACGCAACATCCGCTTGTGCACCAAAGATTGTGTTTGCCTTTTCGTGTGCCCCACCGGAGCCACCGATACCGAGACCGGCCAGATCGATTTCGACAAATGCCTGGACGGCTGCCGACGCTGCGTAGATGCATGCCCTTCGCACGCCATTTCGCTCGTGCTGAACGCATATCCCGACCGGCCACGCAAGCAACCGGGGGTAAAGGCCAGCCTGCAGGCCACTCTGGAACGCAAGGCCGCCGAAGAGCGCGCTGCCCGCAGCCTCGCCGGCGCATCCATCCGGCCGGTAGAGGCGCGCCTGGCCCGTGCGCTTGCCCATTCCTGCCGCATCGTGGCTGAGGATGCCGCGCGCGAATCCGACTACCTCGTCCCGCAGAGTCCCGCCGTAGCCGAACTGCTGCAGGGACTGCTTGCCACCGCTTCGACCGGTCAGGCCTTGCCCGAGGACAAAATCAGGGAATTGTCGGGCCGCATCGGCTGACAACAATCTTCGAAGAACCAAGTCTGATGTACGGATAATAAAAGGCCGCCCGGGAATCATATCCCGGGCGGCCTTGCTCGCTACGAGGGCCCGCGCGCCAGCGCGAACCGGCTGCGCGCGCCGGCGCGAACCGGTCTCGTGCACCTCTTCGAGAAAACTTACTTCCAGGTCAGAGTCACGTACTTCACGCGCGGATCCTTGGTCAGGTCCTGCGAGGAGCCGTCGCTGTTCTTCACGTTCGGCCAGCCCAGGTATTCTTTCATGATCCACCACCAGGCGGAGGCGAGCACGCCGGTATCGCAGTACACGATGGTTTCGGCGTTCGGATCCAGCCCGAGGGCGGCGGGGTAGGCGGCCAGGTCGGCCTTGGACTTCACCAGGCCATCGGCATTGTTGATCCAGGCGGCGGGCAGCGCGAACGCGCCGGGGAAGTGGCCGAACTGGGCGATTATGCCCTGCTTGGCCAGGCCGAAGTAGTTGTCGTAGGCGCGGGCGTCCACGATCTGGCCCTTGGAGGCGACCACCTGGTCGCGGGTGGCCAGGTATTCGGGGCGGGGCGCAGCGGCGAACTTGGCTTTGGCGCGCTTGACGACATCGGTGGCCATCGGCTTGCCGGCCTTTGCCCAGGCGGCCTGTCCGCCGGAGAGCACCGCGACGTTGTCCATGCCCGCGTAGGCAAAGGTCCACGCCACGCGGGTGGCCCAGATGAAACGGCCCGAGTCGGATTCGACCACCACCACCTTGGAGGCCGGGGCGATGCCCGCGGCGCCCAGGATGTCGGCCAGGTCGTCCATGTACGGAAGCTCGTTGGCCAGGCCGCCGGCGGGCACGTAGATCGACGAACCCTGGATGTTCACGGCGCCGGGAATGTGGCCGGCCTTGTAGTCCTCGACCTTGCGCATGTCCACCACCACCAGATTGGAGTCGGACAGGTTGGCTTCGAGCCAGGCGACATCGACGACCGCGTCGATGTCGCGGGCGAAAACCGGCAGCGCGAGCGCCGCGATGAGCAGGATAAGGATCGCTTTCTTCATTCAATACTCCTTTCGGTTCAGTGCGGGTGCGGCGCAGGCTCAGTGCCCGCGGTGCACCAGTTCCAGGTTCTTTTTCGAGAGGCCTTCCGGAATGGCTTCCTCTTCAAGGAAATGCTTCCGGTCGGAGTGGCAGGCGGCGCAATCGCGCGTCCTGTCCGTACGTTTCTTGATATTGTGCACGGCCGCGTCCCAGTAGTTCGGCAGCTCGTCATAATTCTCCTGCGCGATGCCCTTTTTGGCGAAGGTGTCGCGCACGGTGGGAATCAGCCTGAGCGTGGTGAACTGGTCGGGATTGCGCGGGTTGCGCCCCAGCAGGATGGCCGGTTCCGCCGCCGCGCCTTCGCCCACATGGCAGGACGAGCACTGGCGGTAGCCGGTTGCCGTGTGGCAGGCCTGGCAGGACACCGCGTCGCCGTGCGTCTCGTGCGCTTCCTTCGCCTCGTCCGATTGTTCGGATGTCGAGGAATGGCACTGCACGCAGGACGGTTTGTTGGAAATGCTCTTGCGGTCCATCTCCATGACGCCCGAGCCGTGCATCTGCGACACGTCGTGGCAATCCATGCAGGACATGCCCGCCTGGTAGTGCACGTCGGGGGTGCCGCCGTAGTCTCCGGTGAATTCCGGATACACGCGGCCGCCGTGGCAGAGCGCGCAGGTCTTGGCCTCGTCCTTGCGGACGAACTTGTGGCCGTCCATCAGGCCGAGGTTGACGCCCGAGATGACGGGGCTTTTCACGTGGCAGTCGCCGCACGACGCGTGGCAGCTCCGGCAGGATTGCTCGAAGACCTTTTCGTCGTAGGTCGCCTTCTCCTTTTCGGAGAAGCGGGGCGATACGCCGTTGCGGAAGCCCGCCGTGGTGTAATGGAGGGAGAGCTTGTAGGATTTCGCGGTTTCCTCGTGGCAGATCCCGCAGGTGTCGGGATCGTCCGAGGGCCGCTTTACGAGGCCGGAATGCGCCTGCTGCTTGCTGCTGCCATCAACATTTCCCTGGTGGCAGAATTCGCAGCCGTATTCCATGTGAGGATCGGTTTCGAGGATGGCCTTGTCGACCACGTACCCCATGTAATAATCCGCCCGGACCGGGGGAGGCGCGCCTGCTCACCCTTCCCCGGCTTCGCCTGAGGGTTCGGCGGGCTTGGGAACCATGGCTTTCATGGTGTCGACGTTCGTGTGGCACTGAACGCAGCTCGACGACGAGGCGAAGGCGGAACCCGCGCCGACCGCGGCCATCAGGGCCAGGGCGGCGATCAAGGTTTTCTGCATCGGGGGGTACCTCCTTTTTCGTTCGGTCGCCACGGACGGCTTACGGACCATCGAAAGGAGCCCCCGTGCGGCACCCTTCGAGCGGCGTGCCGACGGCACGCCCGACCCCCTGCGGCGTATATGCCGAGTATAGGACAGGCTGAGAAAACTGTAAAGCCTTATAGATATATTTTTTTCTATACGTGGGTTTTCATATCTTGACGCCTTTAGGACGAGTCTGTACCCTCAAATCCATCGACAATCCCGGAGCGCCTGTGCGGAAATTCTGGAAATCCCTCAAATCGGTACGACTGGCCATCGGACTTCTAGCCACGATCGCTGCCGGAAGCCTTCTGGCCACCCTGATCCCCCAGGGGCAGGACAGCGAAGCCTACTTCAAGGCCATGCCCAAGATCCTGGCCGAACTGGTCACCCAACTGGGGCTGACCCGGTACTTCAGTTCGCTCCTTTTCCTGTTGCCGATGCTGGCGCTGTTCCTGAACCTGGGCGCCTGCACCATCGATCGCTTCACCCGCGAATTGAAAAAGAAGGCAGCGCACCGGCACGGGCCGGACATCCTGCATGTCGGACTTCTGGTGCTGATCGCGGGGTCGCTCATGTCGTTTTCCGGAAGGCAGGAGGGCACGGTGCGCCTGGCTCCGGGCGAATCGGTGGAACTGCCGGGCGGCGAGACGCTCAACCTCGTCAGCTTCGATTTCCATCAATACGAAGACGGGCGCCCGAAAGACTGGGTATCCAAGGTTACGGTCACCAAGGGCGGCATGCCCGTAAAGCCGGAGACGGAAATCCGCGTGAACCGGCCCCTGCGCCTTGGCTCGCTCACGCTGTACCAGTCATCCTATTCGCAGGATTTCGCCCTGGCGGTCACCGCGCCCGACGGCACGGAAACCAGGGTTGCCCGCGGCGGTTCCTACAAAGCCGAGGGGCTGGACCTCTTCTACATGACCACCGAACCCGTGCAGGGGGGCGGCATGCAGATCGTGGCGCGCGTGAAGTCGGCCGCGGGCGCCTCGGCCCTGCGCGTGCCCAAGGAAGGGGTGCAGATCGGCGCCTTCCGCGCCGCCCTGCTGCCCTCGCTTTCCACCGGACTCGAAGCCGTGGTCGATCCCGGCTACCTTGTGGTGCTGGTTGCGCTGGCCCTGGTAGGCCTGGGCACCGCCCTCACCTTTATCCAGAAACTGAAGGACATGCACGAATGATCGCCACCATCGCCCTGTTGCTGCTCGCCGCCGCCACCGCCGTCCAGGTGGTCTGGCTTTTCAGAAGGGATGCCGGCAAAGTTGCCGGACAGGCCGCCGGCAGGGGTTCCCCCAAGGATCCCGCGTCCACCTGGCTGCTCGCCGCCGCCGCCATCCTGCTGGTCGTGGTCACCGTGCAGCGCAGCATCGCCATCGGCTTCGTGGCCCTGACCGGAACCTACGAATCCCTGATGTTCTACGCGGCCTTCGTGGCTGCCCTGACGGCGGGTTACCGCCTGCAGAAAAAGCTCGCGTTCGCACCGGTGGTGGCTTTCGGCGCCAGCTTCGTGGCGGTGGTGCTCATGGCCATCGCCTCGTCGCCGATGATCCCGAAGGATGTGCTGCCGCCCATTCCCGCGCTGCGCTCGGGCTGGCTGGTGCTGCACGTGGCCTTTTCGTTCATCGGCGAGGCATTCTTCGTGGCGGCGTTCATCGCGTCCATCGCCTTCCTGGCCACGCGGAACGACGCGAAGCGGCTGGAATTCGACCGGATCACCTACACGTCGATCGCGGTGGGCTACCCCATTTTCACGGCGGGCGCCCTTATTTTCGGGGCGATCTGGGCCGAACAGGCCTGGGGGCGCTGGTGGAGCTGGGATCCCAAGGAAACCTGGGCCCTGATCACCTGGCTTGTGTACACCGTGTATCTGCATGTCCGCCTGATCATGAAGAAAAAGGACGCCACCGCGTCGTGGATCGCGGCGGCGGGCTTCCTTTGTACGGTATTTACCTTCTTCGGAGTGAATTACCTGTTGCCAGGCCTGCACTCGTACGGTTGATCCGGCTCGCGGCCGCGGTCACTCAATGGCCGTGTCCGTGTCCGTTGCCGTGTCCGCCGCCGTTGCCATGGCTGCACTCGTGGGCGTGGCCGTGCGCATGTCCGTGGCCCGCGCAGCCGGCGCCTGAATCCGCAAGGTTTCCTGCCAGCCAGGCGCGCGCAGCCGCCAGCGCGTCGCCCGAAGCGCCCCGCGTAACACCGATGCCGCGCGCGGTAAGTACGCGCAGGGCGCCGTCGCCCATGTTGCCCGCCACCAGGTGCTTCACGCCGGCGCGCGCCAGTTCCGCGGCGATGCCCGACTTGCAGCCGCAGCCCTCCGGCGAGGGGATGGCCGGCTCGGGCACCAGCGTGTCCCCCTCTACCCTGAAAACCAGAAATTCCTTGCAGTGGCCGAAATGATCGTCCACGTGGCCATCGCGCGCGGGTACCGCCAGTTTCATCACGTCGTCTCCTTGTTCTGAAATCGAGATCGCCCCGCCTTCGACGCGGAGCGCCTTGCCGTTCAGGATCGCGTCGGCCACCGTGCGGCGCGCCGATTCAACGATCCTGCCGAATGTCTGCCGCGATACGCCCATCGAGCGCGCCGCGGTTTCCTGGTACAGGCCTTCAAGATCGGCCAGCCTGAGGGCTTCCGCCTCGTCGAATCCGAGGGTGAGTTCCTGCAGGTCGCGCGCGGGAATGCCGGCGGGCTTCATCACCCGCAGCGGCAGGGCCGCGCCGAGCCTGCGCGGTAGCGGGGGCCTGGCCATCAGCGCGCTTCCCGCATGTCGGCGCCGGATGCCGCAGGAGGCGCGCCGCCGGCCAGGATCACCGCGTCGGCGATGGTGTCGGCATCGCGCCGCGCCGCTTCCGAGAGCGCCGACCAGCGGATCGACCTGGCACGCGCCACCTCGGCCCGCCAGGGCAGGCTGGCCAGCAGGGGAATGCCCAGTCGCTCGGCCGCCCCGGCGCCCCCGTCGTCGAACAGCTCCACGCGCTCGCCGCAGCCCGGGCAGACCAGGCTGCGCATGTTTTCCACCATGCCCAGCACGGGCGCCTTCAGCATCGCGGCCATTTTCACCGATTTCCTGACGATCATGGATACGTAATCCTGCGGGGTGCCCACGACCACCATGCCGGCGAAGGGAATGGTTTGCAGCGAGGTCAGGACCACGTCCGAAGTTCCCGGGGGAAAATCGAACACGAGGTAGTCCAGGTCGCCCCAGTCGGTGTCGGTCCAGAATTGCTGTATGGCCTTGGCCAGCAGGGGGCCCCGCCAGATGACCGGCTCGTCCTCGTGCTCGTGCAGCAGGTTGATGGACAGGGTCTTTATGCCCTCTTCGTTGATGACGGGAATGAGTTTGGTACCGTCGGATTCCGCGCGGAACGAGTCGATGCCAAGGAGGCGGGGCAGGCTGGGGCCGGTGATGTCCGCATCCAGCGCGCCGACCCGCAGGCCGCGCGCCGCCAGCGCCTGCGCCAGCAGGACGGCGACCGTCGACTTGCCGACGCCGCCCTTGCCGCTCATGACGCCGATGACGTTCTTTATGCCGGGAATCGCGATCTTTTCGGGAACGAGTGCCATGAGATCTCCTTTTTGATAGCATATGCTCAAAACATCGGGTGTGCAAGCCCATATGCAGGAGGCGGGCCGTATGTATATACTTTCCGTATGCATTCCACCGGGTACATCGGTTTTCCCGACACCCTCACCGTCGATGACGACCGCATCGCGGTAACGCAGGACGAAGCCGATGCGATCGAACGCATGTACCTGCGTCCCGACGGAACCCTTTCCCGGATTCCCGCGCGCCAGAAGCACAAGCTGGTCATCCTCAGGCGCCTGGTCGCGCGATTTTCGCCGGGGCGCCGCTATTCGCAGGTCGAGGTCAGCGGCCTGCTCGCCGCCGCCCATCCCGACTACGCCGAACTCAGGCGCTGGCTGGTGGACTATGGATT
This sequence comes from uncultured Treponemataceae bacterium, assembly GCA_964428265.1. Lineage (GTDB taxonomy): Bacteria > Spirochaetota > Spirochaetia > Treponematales > Rectinemataceae > CAYRXK01. The sequence goes on along the minus strand of CAYRXK010000026.1, from coordinate 22,754 downwards.
CATGCGCCGCGAACCCGACGGTTCCTCGTACTGGCTGCCCTGAACAGGCGCAGCGCGCCCCGACCGCCCGATGCAAAGGAGCGAACCATGAAAAGCACCCTGCTTTCCGTGCCCTTCAAGACCGCCGCCCGGTTTTCCGAACGGGTCGCCTACCGCTGGAAACCGCGCGAAGGGGTGCAGGAGCGCAGCTATGCGCGCCTGACCGCCGACATCCGCGCACTGGCCGCAGCCTTTGCGGAAATAGGCGTGGCGCGGGGCGACCACGTGGGCTTTTTCGTCAACAACCGCTATGAATGGATATGCACCGACTTTGCCCTTATGGCCATCGGCGCGGTCAGCGTGCCCCGCGGGTCGGACACTACCCCGAAGGAAGTCGCCTTCATTTTCCGGCATTCCGATTCGCGCCACCTCATCGTGGAAACCGCGGATCAGCTCGCGGCCCTGGCAGAGGTATTCGAAAAGGAAGACTGGGATCGCTGCGCCTCCATCCTGGTGGTGGATTCCGCCGATCCCGCCACCCTGCCTCCGGCGCTGGCCCCCCGCGTGCGCTTCTATGCCGACCTCATGCGCCGTGGCCAGGAACTGGTCACCCTCGACCCGGAATTCCTGGAACGCATCGAGGCCTCGATCTCCGACGATGATTTGTTGACTATAGTCTACACCTCGGGCACCACCGGCAACCCCAAGGGCGTCATGCTCACGCATGCCAACTTCATCCAGAACCTGGTCGCCAACACCCCGCGCCTGGGCATCGACATAGAAAAGGCGGAAACCACCGTCATCATGCTGCCGTCCTGGCACGTGTACGAGCGCGCCTACGAATACTGCGGGCTGGCGTCCGGCCTGACCTTCGTGTACTCGTCGGCGGGCAAGTTCGGCGCCGACCTGCTGGCCGAACGCCCCCAGGTGCTGATATCGGTGCCCCGCATCTGGGAATCCGTGTACCAGAAGCTCATCAAGGCGATCAGCGAGATGCCCGGCGCCAAGCGCCGACTGGTGATGGCGCTGATAAAGAACAACCAGGCCTGGATGACCTCGGCGCAGTACCTGAAAGGGTGTTACGTCATCATCCACCGCAGGCCCTTTATGGAGCGTCTGATGACCTGGCTGGGCAACCTGGTGCGCGTGATCATCCTGTTCCCGGGCCACGCGCTGGCGGGCGTCCTGTTCAAGCCCTTCCGCGAAAAGGTGGGCGGCAGGCTCAGGGTATCCGCCTGCGGCGCGGGATCGCTGCCCAAATACCTGGACGACCTGTTCAACGCGATCGGCATAACCCTGGTCAACGCCTACGGCATGACCGAGTGCGCGCCCGGCATCCTGTCCCGCGACGTGGGCCACAACACCTTCGGATCCACCGGCAGGCCCTTCGACAACACCGAGGTCGAGATCCGCAAGGACGACGGCACCGTGGCCGACGTGGGCGAAAAAGGCATCCTCTTCGCGCGCGGCCCGCAGGTCATGAAGGGCTACTACAAGAATCCGCAGGCCACCGAAGCGGTCCTGTCGCCCGACGGCTGGCTGAACACCGGTGACCTCGCGGTGCAGTCGGAAAACGGCGAATTCATCATCGTCGGACGAGCCAAGGACACCATCGTCCTCATGGGCGGCGAAAACGTCGAACCCGAACCGATCGAGGACAAGCTCAAGGAGAGCGTGTACATCGACCACGCGGTCGTGCTCGGCCAGGACGAAAAGCAGATTTCCGCCATCGTGGCGATCAACGAGGAAGAACTCATGCGCCTGGCGGCCGAACTCAAGCTGTCGCGCAACGACGTGATCACCGAAGGTTCGCTTTCGATAGAACACGACGCGATCTACAACGCCCTGCTGCGCGAGGTGAACGCCCTGATATCCAAGGAACAGGGATTCAAGCCCTTCGAGAAGATCACGAAGATCATCCCCGTGCTGAACGATTTTTCCATCGGCAAGGAACTTACGCAGACCCTTAAAGTAAAGCGCAAGTATGTCGAGGATCGGTTCAACAACCTTGTGGAAAAATACAGGAAAGGGCAGAAATAGGGCATGGGCGAAGGGCAGCGGAAAGGGCAGCAGACAGGGCACCGCAGCGATTTCCTCGGCAACGACGCGATATTCCCCCTCCTCCTGAAAATGGGCATACCCGCCGCGGTGGGCATGATCGTGAACGCGCTGTACAACATCGTGGACACGATTTTCGTCGGCCAGGGCGTGGGCCCCCTGGCCATCGCGGCGCTGTCGGTGGTTTTCCCCGTGCAGATGATCGTGTCCGCGCTGGCGCAGGCGATCGGCGTGGGCGCCGCCTCGCTGGTGTCCAGGCGTCTGGGGGAACGCAAGGCGGGGGACGCGGCGGCCGTGGCCGGCACCGCCTACGCCGCGGTATTCGCTGCCACCGCCATCCTGGTGGCGCTGCTGCTCGCCTTCACCGAACCCATCCTGCGCTTTTTCGGCGCCAGCGCGGACACCATGCCCTACGCCCTGGCCTACACGCGCATCGTGGGCGCGGGCTTTTTCTTCTTCGCCATGTCCATGCTGGCCAGCAACCTCATGCGCGCCGAGGGAAATCCCCGGGCCGCCATGACCAGCATGCTTCTGGGCGCCGGGATGAACAGCATCCTGGATCCGATCCTGATCTTCGGATTTTCGATGGGGGTCGAGGGTGCGGCGATCGCCACGGTGGCCAGCCAGATGGCGTCCTGCCTCTTCCTGCTGACGCGCTATCGCAAGGGGCGCAGCGGCCTGCCGCTCCGCCGCGCGGATTTCCGCATCAGGCCGCGGCTGCTCGCCGAAAGCGCGATCCTGGGCGCGCCCGCCTTCATCCAGAGCGCGGGCATGAGCAT
>CAYRXK010000026.1:14417-19838 GCA_964428265.1 uncultured Treponemataceae bacterium | reverse complement strand
CCGAAAGCGCGATCCTGGGCGCGCCCGCCTTCATCCAGAGCGCGGGCATGAGCATCCTGGCGCTGACCATCAACACTACCCTCGGGCGCATCGCCGGCGACCGCGCCATCGGCATCTACGGCATGAACCACAAGGTCATCTCCATCGTGATTTTCCCGGTGCTGGGCATCATCCAGGGATTCCAGCCCATCGCCGGCTACAATTTCGGCGCCAGGAATTTCGCGCGGGTGCGCCAGAGCCTTGCGGTCACCGCGATGACCGCCTTCTGCGTCAGCCTTGTCGGGTATTCCTTCATGATGTTCGCGCCGGGACTCCTGATCCGCCTGTTCACGACCGATCAGGGCCTGGTGGCCGACGGCGCGCGCGCGCTGCGCCTGATGACCCTGAGCATCCCCCTGGCATCACTGCAGATACTGGGCGCCAGCTATTTCCAGGCAACCGGAAAGAAAGGCGAATCGCTGCTCCTCGGGGTCATGCGGCAATTCCTGATCCTGCTGCCGCTGGTGTTCACGCTGCCCGGCATCTTCGGCGTGAACGGCGTCTGGATGGCCTTCCCCATGGCGGACGGCATCGCCACCACGATCACGGGCATCCTGCTGGCCAGGGAACTCCGGCACCTTGCGGCGGCATGAGGCATCGCCTATCCTTTGATTACATGCACGCGAAGCGCAGGGTCGGGAAATTCCGCGTCGCCGCGATGGCGGTCACGCTGGTTGCGGCGCTGGCTGTCGCTGCCCTTGGGCTCTCGGGGTGCGCCAAGCCTGAAAAGCTGCGAATCGGGGTCAGCAACTGGATAGGATACACGCCCCTCATCTACCTGCACGAAAAGGGCCTGCTCAAGGACCGGCTGGAAATTTCCGTCACGGAATCTATCGGGGATAGCCTCAATCTCTACGAGGCCGGGTTCATCGACGGATTCTGCGGCACCCAGTACGAAGCCGAATACGCCAACCTGGTCGGCGAGGATACATTGCCCTTCATGTTGTTCGACCGGTCCAGGGGCGCCGACGTGGTATTGTCCAACAGGGCGCTGACCGCCATCGCGGACGAGCGGAATGTCATTGATGTGTACCTCGAGATCGGAAGCGTGAACCTTCTGCTGTTCCGCGAATTCGCAAGACTCCGCGGGCTTCAGGAACGGAAATTCATCATGCACAACGTCAGCCAGGCGGGCATCTCGCTCATGCAGCCTTCGGCGGTCGACACGCAGATCATCGTGACCTACGAACCCTACGCGACCGCGCTCGGGCGCGAGGGATTCCTCGAACTGGCCACCACGGCGGAGGTGGATTTGCTGGTGCTGGATGCGCTGTACCTACGCCCCGAAGCCGGAGAACAGCGCATTGACCTGGTTCGCGACATCGAACGCCGGGTTTCGGCCGCACTCGAGGTACTGCGTACAAACCCCGAGGATTTCTACGGCACGGTCAAACCCTACCTCGGGGGGCAGAGCTATCCCGAGTTCATCGCGTCCGTGAAAAAGGTGGAATGGCTGGCCGGTCCGGTGTCGCCGGAGCTCGCCGAGTTCCTGCAGCAGAACGGCGTGGTCACGAAGTGGCTCACACGATGAAATACGCAAATTTGCGATGGATGCTTATCGCATCGCTGTTCGTGCTGGTCGCGGGCGGCCTGGCGCTATTTTCGCTGACTTCCTACAAGGACCGGCAGGAGCGCCTGATCGCGATCCTTAAGACCGAGGTCGTCACGCAGGCGGACCAGCTCCTTCAGGCGGCCTATTCGGAGCGGATTCATTCGTTCCAGGTATCGATGGACAAGACGCTCGCTCGCGCCCCGGTCTTCTCCCGCCTGCATCTGCTGGACTGGTCGGGCACGGTCATCCAGTCCACCGACCGCGCATCCATCGGCCGGCGCTACCTGGAGCAGCGGATCAAGCTGTCCGCGATGGCGAGAAAAGATCTCCTGCGCGATCGCGCGGTCGCGCTGCCCGTGGTCGCGATCCGGCTGTACGACCGCAGCCTTTACACGATCATCGCCGAGCCCAACCGCGCGTACATCCGGAGCTACCTGTACGAGGGGCTCGCCGTGATGCTCGCGCCCATGCTGGGCATCATCCTCATCCTGGTCATCTCCACCTACATTCTGGTGGAACGCGGCCTGATGGCGCCGATCCGCAGGCTGATCGCCTACACCGGGGATCCCGCCGCCATACCCGCGCCCTTCAGGCTGGCGGAACTGGATCAGCTCCGCGGCGCCATCGTGCGCAGCTCGGGAGCCCTCAGATCGGCCAACGCGAACCTTGAGGCGCAGGTCGCGCAACGCACCGCCGAACTGAAGGCGCTCAGCGACGAGCAGGGCTACATATTCGACCTCGCCGGATCGGGAATAGCGCTGTTCCGCGCAGGCACGCTGGCGCGCTGCAATTCCATGTTCGAAAGGCTCATCCGGATCGAGCCCGGCACAGCGGCAGGAATGGATTCCCGGATATTGTTTCCGGACGAATCATCCTATGCGGAGTTCATGGAGGGTGTCCGCGAGTTCCTGGTCGAGGGCGGCGGCACGCGCATCCAGGAACTGCGTTTACAGCGGATCGACGGCAGCATATTCTGGGCGCGGGTGCGCGAAAGCTGGCGCGTGCCGTCCATGGAAAACCGCGAAGTGGTGATCGTGGTCGACGACATCACCCAGGAACGGGCCATCAACGCGGCCCTCGTGGAGGCTCGCGCGGCGGCCGAGGCCGCCAGCCAGGCGAAGAGCGCCTTCCTGGCCAACATGAGCCACGAAATCCGCACCCCGATGAACGCGATTCTGGGCATGTCGTACCTGGCGCGGAAGGCCGCGCCGACGCCCGAGGTCGGCGCCTATATGGACAAGATAAACCACGCGGGCAACCAGCTCATGGGCATCCTGAACGAGATCCTCGATTTTTCGAAGATCGAGGCCGGCAAGATGCGCGTGGACCGCAGGCCCTTCCTGCTGTCGGAACTGATCGAGTCCGTCAGCCATCTCATGCGACCGAAAATCGAGGCGAAAGGACTTTCCTTCACGATGGATATCGATCCGGAAATTCTCGACGGGCTGGAAGGCGATTCGCTCAGGATCGGGCAGATCCTCATGAATTACCTTTCCAACGCCGAAAAATTCACCGAGAGGGGATCGATTTCCGTGACGGTGCGCGCCGCGCCGCTTCCGGACGGGCAGGCTGCCGGTGAATTCCTTCTCCGGGTCGAGGTGCGCGACACGGGCATCGGCATGAATCCCGCGCAGGTGAAGGATCTTTTCCAGGCATTCCACCAGGCCGACAACAGCATCACGCGGCGCTACGGCGGCACGGGCCTGGGACTGGCCATCAGCGGCAAGCTGGCGAACCTGCTCGGGGGCGACGTCGGCGTGGAAAGCGAGGAGGGCAGGGGCAGCGCGTTCTGGTTCACCGCGCGCGTCGCCGCATCGAAGGAAGGCGGACAGGCGAAGCCCGCGGCGCCCATGGCCCGCTACGAAAACGCGCGGGTCCTCCTGGTGGAGGACAACGAACTCAACCGCGAGGTCGCCCTCGGACTTCTGCGCGAAGCCGGCATAGAGGCGGACCGGGCCGAAAACGGCGAAGAAGCGCTCAGACGCTGCTCCGGGAGCGATTACGACCTCGTGCTGATGGACATGCAGATGCCGGTGATGGACGGACTTACCGCCACGCGCGCCCTGCGGGCCGATCCGCGCCACGCGAAAACGCCCATCGTGGCCATGACGGCCAACGCGCTGGCCGCCGACCGCCAGGCCTGCCTGGACGCGGGCATGAACGACCACATCGGAAAACCGATAGACCCCGGGCAACTGGCAAGGGCGCTCGCGACATGGCTGGGAGCCCGCCTCGCCGCTACCGAATCGCATAATGTACACGGAGGGACTTCGATGGCCGGTTCCGGCGTTTCCGGAGACATTGACTTTTCATCGCTGACATTGCTGGACACTGCCGCGGGGCTGAAGTTCGCGCTCGGAAAGTCCTCGCTGTACGCCCGCATCCTCCGAAAATTCACGGACGGACAGGCGGACGCGCCCGCGCGGATCGCCGCCGCGCTGGATCGGGGCGACCGGAAAGCCGCCGAGATCGACGCGCACACTCTGAAGGGACTCGCGGCGCAGATCGGCGCGACCGACCTCCGCGCGGCCGCCGAAGCCCTTGAGCGGGGAATCCGCGATGGGATGGCCCGCGACCGGCTCGATGCGCTCCTCGCGGAAGCGGAAGCCTTGCTCGGTCCGGTGCTGGCCGCGCTCCGGAGCTTCTTCGCGCAACGCGCCGCGCAGAAGGAATCCGTGCCGGCCGGGGCCGCCGAAGCTCCGCGCGCCCGGGAAGACGCCGTCCAGGCGCTGGCCAGGCTCCAGGCCCTGCTGCGCGCCGACGATTTCGCTTCGCTTCAGGAGTGGGAACGTTCGGAGGCGGTTCTGCGCGCCGTCTGGGGCTCCGCGTGCGATGGGATAGGCCGTGCGATCGAGGAGTTCGATTATTCGGGCGCGCTCGAGGCCGCAGGCAGGCTGCCTGGCCGTGGTTCCGGAGCCTGATCGGCGTGCGTGGCCCGTCCGCTTCCGGACGCGCGGCGCGCGCGTTGGGCGATCTGGCCGTCCGGGCGCTGGAGCTCGAAGTCGCCCTGCGCGGCAAGCCCGGCCTGGTGTGCCCCGATACCCCGGGCTCGCACGACGATATGGATTTCCATCTGTACAAGGCCTCGGCCGAGTCGCTGCGCGATTGCTTCGCGAAATGCGCCGCCGCGGGGTTCGCGTTCGAGGATCAGCGCCCATCCGATCAGCGCCCGTCCGATCCGCGCGCCCTCCTGCCCCTGCTCAGGCCCATCGGTATCGAGGGTGAACGGAGCATGTTCGCCGCGACCGGCGGCGTGAACACCCACAAGGGCGCGATTTTCTGCCTCGGGCTCCTGGCAGCGCAGGCGGGCGCCCTGGCCGCACGCCGCGCGCGGACCGGACAGGACAATCCGCGCGCGCGCCCGGCATCCGCCGCGCCCATCGGCGACGAAATCCTCGACGGGGTGCGTGCCATGTGCCGGGGGCTCGTGTCGGCGGAACTCAGACTCGCGCCCGCGACCGCCGGCGCGCGCCTGTACCGCGCCGCGGGCCTGGCAGGCGCCCGCGGGCAGGCCGAAGCGGGATACCCCATCGTGCGCGACCGCATGCTTCCCATCCTGCGCGCGCGGGGCCTGGGCGAAACTGCCCTGCTCGACGCCCTGATCGCCTCGATCGAGGCGCTGGACGACTCCTGCCTGCACGCCCGCGGCGGTATGGAAGCCCTCGATTTCGCGCGCAACGGCGCGGCGATCGTGCGCGCGGCCGGCGGCGCGGATACCGGTGCGGGCGCCGCCGCGCTCGCCGGATTCGCCGAAGAAATGAAACGGCGCAGGCTCAGCCCCGGCGGTTCCGCCGACATGCTCTCCTGCGCGATATTCCTGCAAATGTATG
>CAYRXK010000026.1:11396-14317 GCA_964428265.1 uncultured Treponemataceae bacterium | reverse complement strand
AGCCCCGGCGGTTCCGCCGACATGCTCTCCTGCGCGATATTCCTGCAAATGTATGAAATGGCCGAGGAGGAATTTCATGGATGAGGTACTGGCCTGGTCCTACCGGGCGAAAATGGAAAAAGCCCGCGCCGCGCTGGAACGCAATGGCTTCGACGCGCGCGTCGCCGACAGCGCGGCGGAGGCCGCGGACCTGGTGGCCTCGTTCGTGAAGCCCGGCGCCAGCGTGGGCTTCGGCGGTTCCATGACCCTGCGCGCGCTGGGCACCCGCGAACGCGCGCTCGCCCTGGGCGCCCGCCTCTTGGATCACAACGCGCCCGGCCTCTCGGCCGCGGACCGCCTGGAAATGCGGCGGGCGCAGCTGACCTGCGACCTGTTCCTGGCCAGCGCCAACGCCGTGACGCTCGACGGCGCCCTGCACTTCGTCGACGGCAGCGGCAACCGCGTGGCCGCCCTCTCGTTCGGCCCCCGCAAAACCGTCGTGGTCGCCGGCGCCAACAAGATCGTCGCTGACGAGACAGAGGCTTCGTATCGGGTGAAATCCGTCGCCGGCCCCATGAACAATCGCCGCCTGCAGCTCCCGAACCCCTGCGTGAAGTCCGGAACCTGCGCCGACTGCGCGGGCCACGAACGGATCTGCCGGATTTACCTCACCCTGCGGCGCAAACCCTCGGCCTCGGATTTCACGGTGATCCTCGTAGGGGAGAGCCTGGGGTACTGACGGCTCCCGGACGCGCGGCATCTGCCGGACGCGCGGCGCCTGCCGTGGCCGCGGGGGCCGGCAGGTCGTCGTAGCGTCCCGAATTGTTCCACCAGGTAAGGCCCGAGTCCGCGCCGTCGCGCACCCCGTCCTGCTGCAGGCGCACGTAGGTCGTGTCGTACCAGTCGCGGTCGTAGCTCACGTCGAGGTAAAAGGCCTGCGCGTAGGGGCGCACCAGCACGCGTTCGCGCGCGATGTGCCGGTTGCGCAGCGTGCCCGTGCGGTAAATCCGGTACGGCCGCAGGCGCGCCGGTTCCTGCGCCAGAAAGCCCTGCTCGAAATGCGAGGGGTAGAACATCGGCGCGATCACGTCCACGTAGCGGGCCAGCATTTCCACATCCTGGCCCGTGCGCACGCCCGAGCGGTACCAGCCGTTCGATCCGTAGATATCGGCGGAAATCGGGGCGTCGATCTTCGCGCGCGCGTACGCCAGGAATGATTCGAGCGCCGCCTCGCGCGACATGCCCGCGCCGGCGGCGGGAAACCGCATGTCGCCCGTGTTGTCGCCGTCGGTCGGAAAGCGGATGTAGTCGAACTGCACCTCGTCGAATCCGCGCGACACGATCTCGCGCGCGATCTCAACGTTATACGACCAGACCTCCGGCGAGTACGGATCGACCCAGCGCTCCCTGATCTGCTCGCGCACGTCCTTTCCGTCGCGGCGCACCGTCCGCATGCCGACCCAGGGCCCCTGCGTGACCGAATCGCGTATCGCGAGCCTGCCGCCGCCCGCATTCGCCAGCGTCTCGTCCTTGAGCACCACGATGCGCGCCACCAGGTACAGCCCGCGCGCCTTCGCCCGCGCCGTGAAATCCTCGATATCCAGGGGATCGGACACCCTGCCAAGGCGCTGCAGTTCCGGCGACTCCGGCACGAAGCGCAGGCGCCCCGCGTCGTCCTTCAGGTCGATCACGATGCCGTCCAGGCCCTTGGACGCGGCGACCCCGAAATAGAAATCCCTTCGGACAGGATCGGTCATGAACGATGTCTGAAGGTAAAAGCCCGACCGCATCGCCGAAGCCGCCTTCGCGCGCGCCGTGGCGGGATTGCCCGATGATCCGGGGCCTGAGGAGTCCAGCAGCCACAATTCCGACAGCGAATTCCTGTCGGTGGGGTCGGCCGGGGCGACGCAGGCGAGCGTACCCGGCACCGCGGCGCCGATCGCGCGCAGTTTCGCCGTGGCTTCCTCGTCGCGGGTACGCCCGCCCGCGACGCGCAGGCCGCCGCGCTCCAGGAAGCCCACGCCCGATCGCGCGGTTTCGTGCAGGGCTTCCGCCGTGCCGAAATCCGCGCCGTCCGAGTGGCGGACATCCCAGCGCCGCGCGGCATCGTTCCATTCGAGCAGCATCGGCAGGAAACTCAGGCCCGCGTACAGCCGCGGCACGCCGGGCCGCGCGGCCGGCACGAACAGCAGGTCGGCCGCTTCCTCCAGCGCCGTCCCGTGCACTGCCGGAATGCCATCGGAGAAACTCTTCCATTCCCTGTCGCTTCCGGCGAGCCTGCGCGCGAAAAGCCCCTTGTACGCATGCGAAGCCCAGACCGCCGGCTCGCCCGTGCCCGGCCAGGGGCCGAACGATACCGCCTTCAGCCCCGGCACCGCGCTCGGCGCGCCCAGCGGCACCCACGCAGTACCGAACGCGCTTCCCAGGAACACCGAATCCGCGGTGCAGGCGACCAGTTCGCCGGGCACCAGGGGATTCGCCTCGACATCCCTCAGCTGTTCCGGAACCGTCCGGGGCGCGAATGCGCCGTTTTCCATCAGGTTGAGGATCTTGACCGGCAGGCCCGCCGACCGGGGCGCCACCCTGCCGTCAGGCGCCACGAACAGCAACCCCTTGTCGGTCAGGGCGTACCACCCCGTGCCGGCAGGTTCGATCTGCCGCACCGCGCCACCGGTCCAGACCGGCCGCGCCGGCGCCGCCGGAGCGGTCCGCACGGAATACAGCCCCGAATCCGACCCGGCCAGCCAAGCCTGGGCTTCCACGGCACACGGCATGGCCAGAAATGGAATCAGGGCCAGCAGGGCGCAAAAGGATACTCTGTTCATGGGTGCGCCATCCTACTCCGGAACGCCGTTCCTGTCCTATATGTCGAGGTTCTCCCCCGCCGATGCGCGACGACCGCGGCGGCCTGCGCTGAAATTCCGCTGTGGCGAAATTCCGCT
>CAYRXK010000026.1:4751-11296 GCA_964428265.1 uncultured Treponemataceae bacterium | reverse complement strand
GAAATTCCGCTGTGGCGAAATTCCGCTTGTCCGCGACGCCGGGGGGGCGTATACTCACAAGAGGCATTCAAAACAGGAGGTCTTCCGATGAAACGTTACTTCAGGCTAGCGGCCCTCGCGCTGGTCGCACTCCTTGCGGTTTCCTGCGCCAGCACGCCCGAACCGGTCGCGTTCAAGGCTCCCGAACCCCTCGCGCAGGAGGTGAAGATCACCATCCTGCATACCAACGACATGCATGCGCGCGCCATCGAATCCAAGACCGAACTCGGCTACGCGCGCATCTCGGCCGCGGCCAACCAGTTCAGGGCCGGCAACCCCAACGTCATCCTGGTCGACGCGGGCGACGTCCTGCACGGCCTGCCCTTCGCAAATCTGGAACAGGGCGCCAGCATCGTCCGGCTCATGAACGAAACCGGCTACGAGTTCATGACCCCCGGCAACCACGACTTCAACTACGGCTTCGCCCGCCTGGTCGAACTGCAGAAAACCGCCAGGTTCAAGATCCTCGCCGCCAACATCTACAAGGAAGGCAAGCGCGTCTTCGAACCCTACGCCATAAAGACCGTGCAGGGCGCCCGCATCGCCTTCATCGGCGTCGCCTCGCCCGAAACCGCCTACAAGGCCGATCCCGCGGGCCTCAAGGGCATCACCTTCACCGACCCGGTGGTGGAAGCTCGCGCCCTGGCCAACGAACTGGCCGGCCAGTACGACGTCCTCATCCTCATTTCGCACGTCGGCCTGGACGCCTCGTCCAAGCCCGTGTCCACCGATATCGCCAAGGCAGTGCCGGAAATCGACGTGATCCTCGACGGCCACAGCCACACCACCCTGGCGGACGCGCTGAAAGTCAACCAGACGCCGGTCCTCATCGCCTCGACCGGATCCTACGGCAACGGCCTCGGCGTCGTGGACCTCGTGGTCGGCAAGGACCGCGCCGTCGCCAGCAAGACCGCCTTCACCATCACCCCCGAAAGCTCGCTCGGGCTGAAGGGCGATGCCAAGATCACCGCCATCGTGAACGAGCTCACTGCGGCGCAGAAGCCCCTGCTCGCCGAGGTGATCGGCAAGACCGCGGTCGAACTGGAAGGCAAGCGTGAAATCGTGCGCACCCAGCAGTCCAACCTAGGCACCCTCATCGCCAACGGCATGCTGTACGTCACCGGCGCCGACGTGGCGCTGATGAACGGAGGCGGCATCCGCGTCAGCATCCCCGCCGGCGACATCACCAAGAACCACATCTTCACGGTCCTTCCCTTCGGCAACAACATCCAGACCGCCAGGATCAAGGGTTCCGAGTTCGACGCCATCCTCGAAAACGGCGTCGGCAAGCTGCCCGCCCCCGACGGCCGCTACCCGCACATGGCAGGCCTCACCTTCACGCTCACCGCCTCCAACCCGGCGGGCGACCGCGTGTCCAACATCATGATCGGCGGCAAGCCGGTGGAACCGGCCAAGGAATACGTCTTCGCCACCCTGAACTTCCTGTTCAACGGCGGCGACGACTACCGCATGCTGGTCGGCAAGCAGACCAACGACTTCGCCTCCGACGCGGAAGCCTTCATGGCCTACGCCAAGAAGGTCGGCACCATCACCAACGACAACATGGTATACAAGAAGTAACACCTCCCGTCGCGTGAACGCGAAGGCCCCTGAACCACAAGGTTCGGGGGCCTTTTTCATGTCGAGGGTCGATCGCGACGGGGTGATCTATTCGGTTACCGCGCAGGTCCTGCCCGAGGCCAGCTCGCGTAGTGTGTCAAAGCTTGTGGGTACGCCGGTCGAGTCGGTGCCCGCGGCGGGGTAGACCCGATCCCAGACGACAAGGCTTTCGTCGATCCACACGGTGACGATGTCGGGATCAATGCCGTAGGGGCAGACGCCGCCGGGCGGGTAGCCGGTCACGCGAAGGGCTTCCTCGCCGTCGGCCATGCTGCATTTTCCGCCGGCCAGGGCTTTCAGCTTGGACGAATTCACGCGCCGGTCGCCCGCGCACACGATCATGTGGTAGCGGCCGTCCTTGGCGCGGAACAGCAGCGACTTGGCGATCTGCCCCACCTGCACGCCGATACGCGCCGCGGCGAGCGGGGCGGTGGGGGTGGATCCGGGTTCGAACTGCAGCGCTTCCAGGCCGAGCCTTTCCAGCTCGGCGCGTACCTTTTCGGGGATCATGCGTCCTTATACCCCGAAGCCGGCGAGGCGAGCCAGAGGTTCAGCATCGCCAGCGCGCGGTCCGCGGTGCGGAACACCGGCACTCCCCGCGCTTCCAGGGCCTGCCCGTAGGCATCGTACAGCGGGCCGGTATCCAGCACGGCCACGAACGGCTTGTCCTGGGTCCGCGCCAGGTCGCCGTAGCGCGCGACCAGCGAATCTGGCCTCGTGAAATCCTCGCCGTGCTCAGGCGGCACCCCCGGCGAGGCCCCGACCGCGGGCAGCGAATTCATCATCACCGTGAAGGGTACGATGCCCACGATGCCCAGGTCGGCGCCCGGATCGCCCAACGCATGCCTGAACCCGCCGTCGTAGGCGGCATCCGGCGCCATCGGGGTCAGGTCGAGGGGGTTGTGCACGTCCACGATATCCGCGATGCGCGCCTGGGCGAACACCGTGGCGAGCCGCGCGTTTGTTTCGGCCGAGAACTCGGCCAGGCGCAGCGCGCCTAAGTTGTCGGCCATGGCCACGCACTCGAAACCCGCGTTGGACAGGGCCGCCAGGCGGTTGCCGCGCGCGCGCCTGCGCGCCAGCAGGGTGAACAGCGTGATCGCGTCGTCGAACCTGTCCAGCGTGTCGCATACCGTAACGCCCGCGCGCGTGAACAGGTCGCGCGTCACTTCCTGGTCGCCGGCGATGCTCGCCGTGTGGCTGGCGGCGGCGCCCGCGCCAGCGGCTGTACGCCCCGCGCGGTAAAATATGACCGCGCGGCCGGAATCGGCGATGGCTTTCGCCGCGCGCAGGGTTTTCAGGCCGTCGAGCTTCTTGAAGCCCTCGAGGTACACCGCGTACACCAGGATTTCCGGATCGTCCTTCAGGTAGTCGAGGTAATCGCCCACGGTAAGGTCCATCTGGTTGCCGCAGGTGATCGCGTAGCGCGGATTGATGTCCGGATGCTTCGAGATGCGGGTTATCGCGAAGGCGCCGGACTGCGAAATCAGGGCAAGCGGCGCCGCAGGGCCCTTGGGCATGGGCAGCTTGTATTCCGGGATGAACAGCGTATTGTACTTTCCGGGGCGCGACCGGATGCCAAGGCAGTTGCCGCCGTTGATCAGGGGCCCCGCGCCGCGCGCGCGCGCCGCGCCCAGGGCGGCGCGCATTTCGGCGACGATGCCGGCGGTACCCGATTTTTCCTCCAGGCCTCCGGGGATCAGGATCACCGACCAGGCTCGGTCGGATTCGGCCGTTTCCTTCAGCAGGGCGGGAACCGCCGCCGCGGGAATCACCACCACGAAGAGGTCCACCTTTTCCGGCAGCGAGGCCACGTCGGGCACGCAGCGGCAGCCGTCTATCGCGTCGCAGTCGGGCTTCACGACCCAGATGCGCGAGGGGTCGAAGCCGTCGTGCAGAAGGTTGCGCAGGATGATCCGCCCGTTGTTCATGCCCTTTTCGGACACGCCCACGATGGCGGCGCTTTCCGGTTTCAGGATTTTCCCGATGCCGGCGACGGGGCGCGTTTCCTGTTCCGCGTTCACCGGATTGCCGTGCCGGTCGCGGGCGTAGCCCCGCGCGCCGAAATCGGAAAGCAGCACCAGGCAGTCCAGGGCCACCAGCGTCCTGCCGCCAGCCCGTTCGGCCACCACCATCGGATTCACCTCGAACTCGGCGATATCCGCGGCGGCCATGGACGGCGCGGCGCGCAGGAACAGGGCCAGCATGTCCGCCAGGGCAGCTTCCGCGATCGCGGGCTTCACCCCGCGCAGGCCCCCGCAGAGCAGGTCGCGCATCGCGTTGTGCGACAGTGCCCGCGCGGCGCCGCCGTCCGGATCCGTCACCGCGGGAGACAGCGACAGTCCAGCGGCGCCTCGCCTGAAGGCTGCCGCGAGGTATTCGGCGTATATGCCGCCGGGGCCGAAACTGACCACCGGACCGAAATCGTCGGCGAAGCGGTAGCCGAATATCAGCTCGTTGCCCAGCGCCGGCGAATATTTCACGAACTCGCCCACGGTGTAGCCGTCCACCCGCATTCCCGAAAAGCGCCGCTCCATGTCGCGCATCGCGTCCAGGATCGCCTGCCGGTCGTTCGGCAGGATGGCCACGCCGCCTGCTTCCGTCTTGTGAAGGATTTCCGGGCTCATCACCTTCAGCACGGCGCGCTCGCCATCCGGCCGCCAAATATCCGCGTCCATCGCCGCGAATTCGTCCGAACCCCGGACCAGTACGCGGCGCGGCGTCGGCACGCCCATCGCCTCCAGCATCGCAAGGCCTTCGGCCTCGGTAAGCGCGCGGCGTCCCTCGGCGCGCGCTGAAGCGCAGATCGCGCGGAACGCGGCCACGAGCGCGGGATCGGGATCGGGCGGTGCGGGCCGCGTCACGATGCGCGCCTTCCGGCCGCGAAAGCCCCCAGGTTTGCCTGCACCACCTGTTCGCCCTTGCGCCCGAAATACGCGCGGATCTCGCGCTCGATCGCCTCGGGCGACACCGGCAGCAGCGAAGCCGCCGCCCCCAGCAGCGCTACGTTGGCCGATCTGGCGCTGCCGGCTTCCTTCGCCAGCGTATCCGCGTCCAGCAACCGCGTGCGGGGCAGGCCGCGCAGCGCGGCCAGCACCGATTCGATATCCGGATAATCAGGAATATTCCGCACCGGCGCGATGGCCGACACGATGCAGCCGGAATCCGCCGAAAGCCAGGGAAGGTAGCGCAGCGCCTCCAGCGGTTCGAATGACAACAGCAGGTCGGCGCAGCCGAACGGCACCGTCGGCGACTGCACCTCGCTGTCGGAAATGCGCAGGTGCGCCACCACCTCGCCGCCGCGCTGCGCCATGCCGTGCACTTCGGACTGCTTTACGTGCAAGCCCGCGGCCATCGCCGCGCGCGCCACCAGCACCGCCGCCGACAGCCCGCCCTGTCCGCCCACGCCCGCGAGCACCATGTCGAATTTCATGCGGACCTCGTCTTTTTCAGCCATTCGATGCACTCGCGCACCATCACCACCACCGACGGCCCCTCGTACGTCAGCTCCTGCCGGATGACCGCCACGTTCGCGTCATGCGACCTGCGGTGCGCCTCAAGCACGCGGATGTGCTCCCTTTCGACGCCCAGGCCTTCCAGCAGCGGCGAGAGCCGCGAAGTCGGCGAAATGCTCGGCTGCGCGCCGGTCATGCCGGCAGCGCCGTTGTCGAAAATGATCACCGTCATCGGCGTGCGGTGCGACACCGCGTCCAGAAGGTTGGTCATGCCGGAGTGGTAGAACGTCGAATCGCCGATCATGGCGATCGCGCGCTTCTGTCCGGCCGCCGCCGCGCCGCGCGCCATGCCAACCGAACCGCCCATCTCCACGCAGGTGTCCACCGCGTTCCAGGGCGGCAGGGCCGACAGCGTGTAGCAGCCGATGTCCGAAGCGCCGTAGAAGTCCGCCTCGCCGGCCAGGGCTTCCTTTATGGCCCTGATCGAGTCGCCGTGCGGGCAGCCCTGGCAGAATTGAGGCGGCCGTCCGGGAAGCGCGATGCCGGGCCGCGCGAACCCGGTCCGCACGGGCAGGCCCAACGCTTCGCGCACGCGTTCCGGCGAAAGTTCGCCGTCCATCGGCACGCGGCCGGACAATTTTCCGTCCACCGGCACGGGCGCGCCGAACAGCCCGACGATATCGCGCTCCACGTAGGGATAGCCTTCTTCGAGCACCAGGATGCGCTTCACGTGCGCGGCCAGCGCGCGCAGGGCGGCCCCCCCGACCGGATAGCTGCCGATGTGCAGGTGCGAGGGCATTCGCCCGCCGCGCGCCTGCGCCCAGTCTTCCTCGTTCTCGCGGTAATACCGCAGCGCCACCCCGCAGGTCACGACGCCCAGTTCCGGATCGCGCAACGCAAGCTTCCGCGATGCCTCCGACGCGGCCCTGAACGCATCCTGCTTCTCCAGGAGCGCCTTCCAGCGCACCCGCGCGTTGGCCGGCATCAGGATCCACGATTTGGCGTTATGCGACACCGACCTTGCGTTGGGCGATCTTGCCGGGCGGACCGCCACCGCGGCCCGCGCGTGCGCCAGGCGTGTGACCAGGCGGATCATCACGGGAACCTCGTGCGCTTCGGAAAAATCGAAGGCTTCGCGCGCCATGTCGTAGGCTTCCTGCTGATCGGACGGCTCGCGGCAGGGCATGCGCGCGAAATCCGCGAACACGCGCGAATCCTGCTCGTCCTGCGACGAATGCATGCCCGGATCGTCGGCCACCACCACCACAAGCCCGCCGCGTATCGACACCAGCGCGGAATTCACGAAGGGATCGGCCGCCACGTTCAGGCCCACGTGCTTCATGGATACCATCGCGCGCAGGCCGACAAAGGATACGCCCAGCGCGGACTCGTACGCGGTCTTTTCGTTGGCGCACCATTGCGCCACCGCGC
>CAYRXK010000026.1:0-4651 GCA_964428265.1 uncultured Treponemataceae bacterium | reverse complement strand
GGATACGCGAAGGCCGCCGAAATGCCCGAGTCCAGCGCCGCGCGCGCCACCGCCTCGTCGCCCGACAGCACGAGTTCAGCCATGAGTCACCTCCGGAGGTCAGAAATAAAGCTCGTACTCCTGCGGCACGGGGGCGTTGTACACGTACTCCGCCTCTTTTTCCTTCGCGGCGATCCAGCTCTCCACGAGGTCGGGCGGGAACACGCCGTTCAGATAGGCGCGATCCTTCCTGAGCCCCGCGAGGACGTGGTACAACCCCGTGGGGAATGTCTTGCCGCGCGCGTTATGCGATACGTAGAAGCCCTTGGCCACCGGATCCATGCCGCGGACCATGCCGTCAAGACCTGCCAGCAGCATCGCGGCCAGGAAATAGTAGACGTTCGCCGTGGCATCGCCGGTGCGGAACTCGATCCGCGCCTCGCCCTTGGAAAGATAGCCGGGAATGCGCACCGCCGCCGCGCGCGAGCCCTGCGCGAAGGTGGCGCTGACCGGGGCCTCGAACCCGGGCACCAGGCGCCGGTACGAATTGGTCGAGGGATTCGACCAGGCCAGCAGCGAGCCCGACAGCGCGTGAAACAGAAGGCCCGCGGTGTACGAAAGGCCCTCGGGCGACAGGTTGCATTCGCCCGAACCCGGGAAAATCGAAGCGCCGTTCTTCACGACATACTGGTGCACGTGCATGCCCGAGCCCGCGATCTTGTACATGGGCTTGGGCATGAAGGTCACGTACAGCCCGAGCTCGTCGGCCACGGATTTCAGGATCCACTTGGCCAGCACCACCGCGTCGCCCGCCTTTTCCACGGGGATGAAATCGAGCTCTATTTCAAGCTGCGATGAGCCCACCTCGTGATGGTGGTACTTCACGGGAATGCCCGCCGCCAGCATCGAGGTCACGGCCATGTTGCGCAGCCGGTCGTAGCGGTCCTCGGGCGCCAGGCGGTGATAGCCCTTGGACAGCCCGTTGCGCGGCAGGTCCTCCGACTCGTCGCCGATGCCCTCGGCGTTGGACACCTGGTAGTACGAGTGCCCCACGGCATTGGAATAGCGCACCTCGTCGAACACGTAGAACTCGAGCTCGACCAGCATCATGGCCGAATCGCCAAGGCCGCTGGCCTTTAATTTTTCCAGGGCCTTGCGCGCCACGTGCCGGGGGTATTGGTCGAAGGCTTCGCCCTCGGTGGTGCGCACGTCGCAGAAGGCGTGCAGGATGCGGAAGCCGTCCTTCGTCTCCATGAAGGCGGTGGACAGGTCCGGCACCGCCACCATGTCGGAAGCGTGCACCTGCGCGTAGCCGAAGTTGGACGCGTCGAACCCCACGCCCTTGGCGATCACTTTCGGGGTGGCGTAGGAAGCCGGCAGGCTGACCGAATGCAGCTGCCCCGCCATGTCCACCACCAGAAGCGAAAGAAAGTCATACTCCGAAGCATCGCCCGACCATGCCGACAGCTGCACGCGAACCTCCCTGGCCCCCCGGGCCGACCGTTATCCTAATCCCGTTCCCGCTTGCCCGCAAGCGAAGACCACCGGCCGCACTGTCCGACCATGCCTTAAGAAAATAGAGATAATGGAAAAATTGAGAGGATTGACCATGGTAAATACTCCAAGCGCCTAAACACAGAAAATGGAGAAAATGGAGAATTGCGCCGTTATTTTTCGAGATTCAGCCGAAAAGAAGGGCAACATGTCCCCGCGTATCCCCTTGCATCGCATTACATAGGCGGCGTATGGCCGTTATCCTTATCACATGGACCCGAGATTCCTGACCAAACGCCGGAGCTACTCGTATCGCATCGTTCGTGCGATCACGCGCGGCCGGTTCTTTGTCATCACCTCGCTGGCCCTTTTCTCGCTGGCCATGGGGCAGCATGCCTGGGCCGCCGGCGGCGCCACAGCCCCCAAGTCCCAGACCGCCGTCATCCACCTGGTGGGCGTCGTACCCGCCAAGCTCGAAATGAACTTCACCTTCGCCACCGGCAACGTGGTGGACCTCCTGGGCCACGGCGAGTCCGCCTCCGGCGGGTTCGAGGTCGCGTCCAACCGCAATCAGGGCCTGGGCTACATGAACGTGCGCTCCAATCTGCTGCAGGGCTACACCATCACCGCCTTCTCCGAAAACAACGGCGCCATGAAAAACCTGGGCCGCTCGGTCGCCGTGCCCTACAAGCTGTCCATAGACGGCCGCGTCATCGAATCCCAGGGCGGTATCTTCCGCACCGATTTCATGGGCAAATCCAGCCGCGAAGGCGACTCCAAGTTCATCTCCGTCGTGTTCGACCAGGTGCCCGAAGAAGCCCGCGCCCAGGTCCTGGTGGACCGCCTGACCTTTTCCATCTCGGCCAACTGACGATCATGCCGGGCGCAGGCTCCCCGGCACGCGCCGCGCGGCCGCCACGCAGGCCGGCTTGACACGCGCGCATCCGACCTGCTATTGTCCATCCGTTATCCACGCCCAGATGGTGGAATTGGCAGACACGCTAGATTCAGGTTCTAGTGCGAAAGCATGGGGGTTCAAGTCCCCCTCTGGGCAAATTGAATCGCGCGACGCGGCAAAGAGAAAGGCTCCCGAACGGGGGCCTTTTTTCATGTCCGCACGGTACCGCACATAGTTGCACGTTGCGGCATCATGTATCCGTCAGCCTGTGCCAGAGCCGGGCGACGCCCGCCGGGTCGGGCAGGTCAGGCGGCGCGACCAGGATGACCCTGCAGGAAGCCCTGAGCGCCTCTTCCGCGATCCGCTCGATCCAGGTTTCGGGTGGTTCGCCAGGGTGTCGGGGAAGATGGCCGAAATAGACGGTGCCGCCCCTGCCGCAGGCCTGGAAGATTTCGGCGAGGTCGTAGGATTCGGGATTGCCCAGGTTGAGGGTGCTGATCAGCGGATGCCCCGCCGTCATCCCGAGAAAATCCGGATGCCGGCCGCAGAAATGCAGGAAGCCCCTTCCGAAGGGGCGGATGGCGCGCTCGATGTAGGGCAGGCAGAGGCGTTCGATGTCGGCGGGCGAGATGAGGGTGCAGGAATCCTCCGAAATGCGCGCCCCGGTGTCGGGAAACCAGACGCCCGAGGGCATGCCGTGCCCGTGGATCATGGACCGGTCATCCTCGCCCAGCAGCGCCTTGAAGTAGCGCGTACCCTCCATCCAGAGCTCGAGGCTTCGTTCCTGCGCGGACCGCAGCAGCTCCTCGTCCTCGCCGAAGGCATAGAAGAGATCCGTGCCGACGGCGAGGTGGCTGAGGTCGAAAATGCCCTGGCTGTCGGGCACGTAGGGAAGGATGCCGGCGGGCAGGTCGCCGCGGGCTTGCCGCTGCGCGGCCAGTTGGTAGAAGGCGCGGGCCAAAGGAATCTCTCCGGATTCGCCGAAATTCAGGTCCGCGCCGCGCCCTCGCGCATATTCTTCCAGGCTTAGGTGCGCGGCCAGCGAAGGGTGGAGTTCCGGATCGAGGTGGAGGGGGAGGCCCAGCGCGCTCGGGAACAGCGTGGTGCCCAGGTCGGCGCGGATCACGGGGATGCCGTCGCCGGGATCGGCTTCTGAGGCCGGGATCTGGCCCAGCGCTTCGTCCAGGAGCTTGGCCGGATCGGCGTGCTGTTCCAGCAGGTTCCATCGGGCGTAGGCCTTGCCCGTCGCGAGGTGCGGACGCGAAAAGAGGATGGGCCAGGGGCCCTCGCCTCGCCAGAAATCCTCGAAGAAGGCCGCTTTCCGCTTGATCGCGGGGTCCCGGCGCGCCGCTTCGGACAGCCGTGCGTTCATTCAGTCTTCGCCCCTTCCGCTGCCAGGGGTTCGAGCTGTCGGGCCATGGCCAGGATTTCGCGGACCCGCGCGTCCGGGATCGTGGTTTCCAGGTCGGCCAGCACGAGGTCGCAGGGGCCGCAGTCGCGGGCCACGCGCTCCAGGTCGCGGCCGATTTCGTCCAGGGACTTGGATTCGAGCTCGCCCGGCGTGTAGAGCACCGCCCGGCGCGCCTCCGGAAAGTCGCGGCGCAGGGCCGCCAGGTCGGAGCGTATGCCGGTGTCGATGTAGCCGAGGCGCGGCGCCGCCTTTCTGAGGGAATCCCGGTAGGGGTCGATGAGCCAGTTGCAGGTGTGTATGCCGAAGCGGGATCGCGTGCGTGCGAGCATGGCGTCGTGGGGCAGGAGGAATTCCTCGTACTGGTCGGGAGAGATCATGCTGACGGTGCAGTTGAAAACCGACAGCAGGTCCACCGGGAATCCCGAAGCCCGCTGCCGGGCCTGTACCATGGCCGAGAAGTCGCGGATCGTGCCGGCGATGTGGCCGAGGAGGCGGTGCGCGAAGTCGGGATCGTCGTACAGGTCGATGAAGAAATCCTGGCCGCGCAGCTTTACCGCCACGTTCAGGCAGCCCTGGTAGTTGAGGTAGCCGCTGATCGTTGCCCAGCGGCGCCCGATTTCCTCGGCCTGCGAGAGGATGGCGATGGCGGCCGGGTTGCGCGCCAGGTCCAGGGGCGTCCGCACTAGCCGATCGAGCTCTTCCCTGGGCAGGTGGGCGCCGCCGGCCGCGTCGGGCCAGCCGTCGGCGCGGTAGGCCACGGGCAGACCGTAGAGCGACGGCACGACCATGATGCCCATGACGCCCGAAAGCGTGGCGCAGAGGGCTTCGGCGCCGGGGCCCGACAGGGGGCCGAAGCAGCCGACGTCCGG
>CAYRXK010000025.1:26480-30381 GCA_964428265.1 uncultured Treponemataceae bacterium | reverse complement strand
CCATGCCCCTTCGCATCGGCACCTGCTCCTGGAATTACGAATCATGGCACGGCCTGGTCTACTCGCGTCCGCACGAGAGCGCCGCCGCCTGCCTGCCCGAATACGCATCGCGCTTCCGCACCGCGGAAATCGACTCCTGGTTCTACCGGATTCCTCCCCTCCGCGAGGTCGAGGATTACCTGGCCGCGACGGACGACGATTTCGAATTCACCTGCAAGGCGCCGCAGGACCTCACCCTCGTCACCACCCGCGGCAAAAACCCCGCGCCCAACCCGGCGTTCCTTTCTCCCGAACTGTTCGCAGCCTTCCACGAACGGATCGCGCCCCTGCAGCCGCGCATCGGCATGATCATGCTCGAATTCGAGTACCTGAACCGGCAGAAAATGCCTTCGCGCGATGAATTCATACGCAGGATCGAGCTCTTCGCGCGCGCCGTGCCCCGCGGCATCCCCCTGGGCATCGAATGCCGCAACGGCCCCTGGCTCGACGCAGGCTGGTTCGACTTCCTCGCCTCAGAAGGGCTCTGCATGGTCTTTTCCGAAAAGCAGTATCTGCCGCCGGTGACCGACCTGTACGCCCGCCACGGCGCGCGGCTCGGAAACCTGCCCGTCGTCCTGCGCCTCCTCGGGGGCGACCGCGCGGAAATCGAGGAAAAATCAGGCGGGCGCTGGGACCGCATCCTCGACCCGAAACCGCACTTGCCCGCCATCGCCGCGATGATCCGCGACCTTTCCGGACGGGGCAACCGCCTGACCGTGAACGTCAACAATCATTTCGAGGGTTCCGCGCCTCTCAGCATCGCCCGCCTGGAAAATCTCCTCGGAAATCTCCTTGTGCGTTAGCCGATCCGGTGCTACCCTTCCATGAGACCCGGACAAGGACCGCGCCATGGAACCGCACGCACGGCTCACCCTCAGCGAAGGGGGAAAGCGATACTCCACCGTCACCGCCGTCCTGCTGGCCGGCGACGATTACTACGACGGCCGCAGCTGCCTGCGCGACGGGCGCAACACCTACCTGTACCGCACCGGGCGCGGCGATTATTTCCTGGCCAGGCGCAGCCAGTGGGTCGGCGAAACCGACAGGATAGAACCCATTTCCCGAGAAGAGGCCATGCGCGCCTGGGAATCCGAACTCGCCGAGCATCGCGTCGGTTTTTCCGAAGCCTTTCCGGACTCGCACATCGCCTGACAGGGCCTCCCGTTTCCTTGACAACCCCACATGAAAATGTAGAATTACCCTACCATTCCGCGGGGGAGGCTGCATGGTCGCCAGTTCCAGGTATGCGCGCCAGATCGCCTTCGCCGAGATCGGCGCCGACGGACAGGACCGCCTGGCGCGCGCGCGCGTCGCGGTGCTCGGCCTGGGCGGCCTGGGCTCCGTATCCGCAACCCTTCTGGCCCGCGCCGGCGTGGGCTTTATCCGCATCGTCGACCGCGACCGCCCCGAACCGGAAAACCTGCACCGCCAGCTCCTGTACACCGAGGCCGACGCCGCCGCAGGCATTCCCAAGGCCGAAGCCGCCGCCCGCGCCCTGCGCGCCGGCAACTCCCTGGTCACCGTGGAACCCGTGGTCGCCGACATCGGCGGCGCCTCGATCGAATCCCTCATCCGCGACGTCGACCTCGTGCTCGACGGCTCCGACAATTTCGCGCTGCGCTACATCGTGAACGACGCCTGCGTCAAGCTCGGCATCCCCTGGGTATACGGCGGCGCCGTCATGGCCGAAGGCGTCACCATGACCATCGTGCCCGGCAGCACCCCCTGCCTGCGCTGCCTGCAGCCCGAGCCGCCCGACCCCTCGCGCCTTCCGTCGGCCGCCCGGAACGGCGTGCTCGCCATGGCCCCCGGCGTCGTGGCCAACATCCAGGCGCTGCAGGCGATCAAGCTCATCCTGGGCATCACGCCCGACCGCGGAAGCCTTCTCATGCTGGATATCTGGGGCCTTTCGTTCACCCTGACCGCGGTGGAGCGGAATCCCGAATGCCCCTGCTGCGGGGCGCGCCGATTCGATTTCCTGGCCGACCCGGCGGATCCCGGCCTGCCCGCCGCGGAGGGCGGCGATGCGCGCCAGGCTTGAATCCACCCTCATGGCTGCCAGGCGCCTGCCCTGGTTCCTCCTGCCCCTCGCGATATTCATCGGCATCACCGTGCTCATTTTCGTAGGCGACCTGCGGCAGCCGCGCGACCTTCACGCGGTCCGCGGCGCGCTGGATCTGTCAGGCCGGGATCTGTCGGTTCCCGTCATGCTGCGGGGCGAATGGGAGTACTATCCGGGCGCGCTGCTGCAGGATGCGGCAAGCCTCCGGCCCGGAGCCTATGTCCGATTGCCGCACCGATTCGACCGCGATCCTTCGGTCGGGTTGCGCCTGTTCGGCAAACCCCTTTTCGGCGGCAGGCCCTACGGCTTCGCCAGCTACGCGCTCCGGGTCGAAGGGCTGGTGCCGGGCCGGACCTACGCGGCGGGCATCCTGACCCAGGGCACCGCGTACCTGCTGCGCGCGAACGGACAGCCGGTGATGGCCGCAGGCAGGGTTGGCCGGGACGCCGCGACGCACGAACCGGATTTCGAGGAAAAGGTCGGCACCTTCACGGCGGATGCAACCGGCCGCGCGCGCCTCGACATCGAAATATCCAACTTTTCCTACAACAACGGCGGATTCTGGAATTCCGTCATGATCGGCGAAGTGCCCGCGATCCTGCACCAGACCAGGCGCCAGGACCTTTTGGAAACCTTCCTCTTCACGGCGTATTTCGTATCCGCCATGCTGTTCATGGGCCTCTTCGCCGCCAACACCGAGTTCAGGCCGCTTCTGAATTTCACCATAGTCTGCGTCCTCATGGCGGTCAGGACCCTGCTGACCAACCAGCGCCAATTCTACGACCTGATCGGACCGCTCTCCTGGGAGGCATCCGTCCGGATCGAGTTCCTGTCGGGATATCTCCTGCTGCCCGCCTTCCTGCTCTTCTTCCACAGGCTCGAGTTCACGAATCGGCCCCGGTGGATGCCCGGATTTTCCCTGGGTTTCGCGGCGCTGATGGGCGCGGTCGCCCTGTTCGGCCCGCCCGAAGTCTACCAGGACCTCCTGACGCCCTTCATGCGGTTGTGCCTCGCCAGCCTTCCGTATTTCGCCTATTGCCTCTGGCAGGGGCTCCGCACGCGCCGGTCCGAGGCGATCTCGATGCTGATTTCGTTCATCGTGGTCCTGCCCGCCCTGTTCTACGATTTCTACGGCGGCGGCATGTATAATTTCCTGCCGGTCGGCATCTACTTCATGATCGTGGGGTTCGGCGTCACCGTGATCGTGCGGCTCTCCGAACTCAAGAAAACCCATGACCACCTGCGGGTGGCCATCACCGTGGACGCCCTCACCGGGCTCAGCAATCGCCTGTATCTGGATTCGCTCGTGGATGCGGGAATCGGGGTACGCCCGGGCCATCGCCTGTACGTCCTCTTCTTCGATCTGAACCGCTTCAAGTATTACAACGACACGCTCGGCCACAAGGTAGGCGACCTGATCCTGAAGGAAGCCGCCGCGCGCCTGCGCTCCTGCTTCCGCGAGAGCGACACCCTCTGCCGCTACGGCGGCGACGAGTTCGTGGCGCTGGCGGAAATCGACGCCTCCGGCGGCTGCATCGGCGACATCACGGAGCGGATCCGGCTCAGGTTCGACCCGCCTGCGATCATCGCCGGCAGCGCGATATCCATCGGGGTGAGCGTAGGCGTGGCCGAGTACCGTGCCGGCGACGATCTGGACAAGACGATCAAGGCGGCAGACGAGGCGATGTACGCCGACAAGTCACGGCACGCGGACAGGGCGCGGCAGGCCCCGCCCGCGGCGAATACCGAAGCGTGATCCACGGGATCAGAGAAGCGTGATCCACGGGATCAGAGAAGCGT
>CAYRXK010000025.1:24181-26380 GCA_964428265.1 uncultured Treponemataceae bacterium | reverse complement strand
ACACGATGATGTCGCCGTTCAGGCCCTTGTAGCCCGGCGCGGTTTCGGTGCTCCAATCGTCGTAGTCGGGCGCGCGGCCGTCGTGCGGCGCGCCTCCCGCGAGCGCGGCGCCGATGCCGATCAGGAAGACCGCGCCGTATTCGCGCGCCAGTGCGTCCTCGCGTTCGCGAGGGGTCAGGCCGGGGTAGCGCGCCAGGGCGTCTTCGGCATGCACGAAGGCGATGTCGGCCGGAAGTTCCAGTGGCAGCACGCCGTACAGGTCGTGCATGCGGAATTCCAGCCGCTTGATCGCGCCGTAGATCTTCCTGACGATGAATTTCAGGAAATCCAGGCTTCGCTCGGATTCGTCGATCACGCGCTCCCAGTCCCACTGGTCAACGTACAGCGAATGGATCTGGTCCAGATCCTCGTCGGCGCGGATCGCGTTCATGTCGGTGTAGATGCCAAAACCCTTGCGGAATCCGTAATCCGCCAGCGCCAGGCGCTTCCACTTGGCCAGCGAATGCACGATCTCGGCGCGCTGGTCGCCCAGGGCCTTCACCGGAAACGCGACGGGGCGCTCGGTGCCGTTCAGGTCGTCGTTGATGCCCATGCCCGACAGCACGAACAGCGGCGCGGTCACGCGCGTGAGATTGAGCTCGGTCGCGAGGCTCAGCTGGAAGAAATCCTTGATTTCCTTTATCGCGCGTTCCGTCTCGCGGACGCCGAGCAGCGGCTTGTAGCCGGCGGGATACTGCATGGACATGGCATCTCCTGATTGCGGGAGATATTCCGGTATGCTGGCCCGCATGTCAATGGACGCGCCCGCATGGCAAAGGCGGGGGCGGCGCATGGACACGATCGCCCCGTTGTGGTTTCATGCCGGATATGGAAGCCGAACGCCGCGGCGACGCGCCCTGCGCGCATCGCGTGCAGTACTACGAAACCGACCAGATGGGCATCGTGCACCACTCGAACTACATCCGCTGGTTCGAGGAAGCGCGCACCGACCTCCTGGATCGCGCGGGCATCTCCTACGCCGAAATGGAGCGCCGCGGCATCATCATCCCGGTCCTGGGCGTCGAATGCGACTACAAGGTAATGACGCGCTTCGGCGAAACGGCCCTCATCTATTCCCGGGTCGAGGGGTTTACGGGCCTGCGCATGTCCATCAGCTATCGTGTCCATGTCCAGGACGAGGCTTCGCCCCGCTGCACCGGCCTCACGCGGCACTGCTTCCTCGGGCGCGACCTGCGCCCCCTCAAGATGAAGGTGCTGCACCCCGAGGTCTGCGCCCTGTTCGATCGCCTCGTGGAGGAGGGTAGGACGCGGTGACTTCCTTCCGGTCCGCCGCGGCGCGGACCGACCGCTATTTCCCGGCGGCGGTCGCGGCGTCGCTCGCGCTGCACCTGGCGCTGGTGGCGTTGCCGATCACGCGCCGCGCCGCCGCTCCGCAGGAGCGCGACGTGCCGCGCATGGCGGTGGTGTTGCGTGCGGCCGAACCGGTTCCGGTTCCGGATTCGCGAGCGCCCGATCCAAGGCCAACTATCCGGCCAGCGCCAGCAGTCCAGCCTGCATCTGCCGTCCAGCCTGAACCGATGCTCCCCGTCCCCGAACTTCCGGTATCGCCAGCAACGCCCGCCCGCTCGGAGCCTCCAGAGCCGGCACCGGCCCCTGTCGTGATAAGGAATCCGGCCATCGGCGCCGCCGCGCGGCTTTCCGCCTTTCCCCTTCGCCCGGCTCCCGTCCCGCGGATCGTCTCCGTCGAAGTCTCACCGCCCGCGCAGGCCGCGGCGCCCGAACCCGCACCGGTATCCGAACCTGAACCCGTACCGGTATCCGTATCAGTCGCGGCACCGGTGACGGCCGTCGCGCACGATGTCCCCGCGCAGCAGCCTCCGGATTCCGGCATCCGATCAGCTCACCCGAAGGTACGGGCGGTACCGCGCATCCTGCATACGCTTCCCGGACGATTCGCGGCGGCAAGCTCGCCCACCATCGCGGCGCCTGCAACCGCCGCGCCTGTCTCGGCTTCGCCTGTCGCCGTAGCCGACGCTTCGCCTGTCGCCGTAGCCGAAGCTTCGCCTGTCACCGTAGCCGACGCTTCGCCCGTCGCCGTCGCCGACGCTTCACCCTTCGCCGCGCCTGTGGTGATGCCAACGCCCTCAGTTCCGGCGGTTGCGGTTCAGATTCCCGCTTCGCCCGGGATCGCGGCGGCAG
>CAYRXK010000025.1:0-24081 GCA_964428265.1 uncultured Treponemataceae bacterium | reverse complement strand
TCAGTTCCGGCGGTTGCGGTTCAGATTCCCGCTTCGCCCGGGATCGCGGCGGCAGCACCGGTGGCATCAGCGCCGGTTGCGGCAACGCCTGTGGTCACCGCGACGCCGGCCGAGCCCGCAGCACCCGCGCCCATCGCAGCACCTATGCCCGCCGCAGCGCCAGCGCCAGCGCCCGTGCGCGCGGCCGTACTGCGCGAGGACGAAATACTCGGCCTTCTGGCGGACCTGGTGGCGGCGCGCAAGCAGTACCCCGAGGCCGCCCGCAGGCGCGGGGCCGAAGGCCAGGTCCGCGTCAGCATGTCGATCGCTCCCGACGGCAGCCTCTCGGGCCTGTCGCTGGAAAAAAAATCGGGCAGCGCGATACTCGACCGCGCCGCCCTCGACCTCGTGAAAAGCCTCTTTCCGCTCTCGGGCGGCCCATCCGCGCCGATCCGCGTCGCGCTGGCCATCGAATACCGCATGGCGCGGTGACGCCGCCGCGGATCCCGCGCCGCCTTGCCGAATCGACTAACGCGAAAATTCCAGGCCTACCCTCAGGGTGAATCCCGGCATCGGATATCCGGGCACGGACTCGTAGCTGGCGTTCAGCAGGTTGTCCGCCTGCGCCGACAGCGCCCAGTCCCGCGCGAATTTCAGCCGCGCCGACGCGCCGAGCAGGAACACCGCCGGCATCGAGGAACTGTTCGCCTCGTTCGTGTAGCGCTCGCCCTTGTACGACGCGCCCAGCGATCCGGCGAAGGCCCCGTCGTCCGATTTCCAGGAAATCCTGGCGTCTCCCGAATGCAGGGGCGTCTGCGGCACGCGCCGCTCATCGGAAATCGCATAACTTCCCGCCGAGCCTTCGAGCATGTAGCTGCGCAGGTATCCGTAGGTGGCGGCCAGGCTCCAGCCTCCGAGCGACGCCGATACCTCGAACTCCGCGCCCGGATGCAGCGCCGCGCCTATGTTGGTGGGCCGGTAGATAAAATCGCTTCCCGCCTGCCAGATGATCAAATCCCTGGAATAGCGCGCGTACGCGGTGGCGCCTGCGCGCAGGGCGGCTCCGGAAATTCCGCGTTCGTACGCAAGACCGATATCGCCGGAGTAGGCGTACTCGCTTTTCAGGGCAGGGTTGCCGGCCGCCCAGGCGCTCGTCGGCCAGTACATGTCGTAGAAGGTCGGCGCGCGGTAGGCGGTGGCAGCCGACAGCGAGGCCTTCAGCGTGTCGGACACCTCGTACACGGTGCCCAGGCCGCCTGAAATGCCGGCGTCGAAATCGCTCGTCCAGTCGAATCTGATCGCCGGCGAAATCGACCAGCGCGGCAATTTCAGCGTCGGCTCGGCAAAGGCTCCCAGGCTGTAGCGTTCCGGCGCTTCTCCCGACGTTTTTTTCACCGATGTTGAGTCGATGCGGTCATAGCGCGCCGACAGGCCGAGGCTCGCCGCGGAATCGCCGCCGAGCAGGACGGACCAGACGCTGTCCAGCCCGCCCTGCGTGCCGCTGTGCAGGTCATCCTCGGCCGAGTCGGGATTCTTGTATTCGTAAATTCCGTGCTGCGCGTAGCCGGTCGCCTGCATCGACACCGAATCCGAAAGGAAATAATCCGTGGCGTAGCGCAGGGTGGCGCGCGCCTGCCCGTCACGCTGATGCGCGTTGGGTGTCGCCCACGAGGTGGTGCCCGGCACGCCCATGTCGCGCGCCGCCAGGTTCAATCCCGCGCTGAACGTCCCCTCTCCCGCCGCAGTTTCCCAGGCGATCGAGCCCGAACCGCCCAGCAGGGCCGCGTTTTCCCGGTACTTTACCGCATTTGCCGCATCGAGGTAGGGGTAGGCGCCGCCGTCGCGCTCCAGACGGCCCGACACCCGCAATCCGCCGGACGCCAGCGGCACCTGCGCGCGGAAGGCCAGGTTCTGGCCCTCCACCAGCGACTCCGCCCGATTCGGCAGATAGGAAAGATTGCCCGCGCTGAGGGAGAATCCAGCCTTGTCCGCGCCCCGCTTTGTGGCGATCAGCACCACGCCTCCGACCGCGTCGGCCCCGTACTGTGCCGACGCCGCGCCCCGGATCACCGTTACCGATTCGATATCCTCGATTGAAATTCCCAGACGGGAAAAATCGGTCACGGTGAATGAGGGATCCGCCACGCGCACGCCATCCACCAGCACCAGCACCTGGTTGGTCGACGAACCCCGGATGGACAGCGCCTTCTGGCCTCCCGACGCGCCGGAAGCCTGGAACCACGCGCCGGTCACTTCCTCCAACGCCTGCGCTACATCGGAAACGCCCTGGTCGCGAAGATCGTCGCCGGAAATCACGGTGCGGCCCGCGGCGGGCGAGAGCAGGGGGTCATAGGCGCCCGCTTCGACGACCACGTCCGGCAGCGTCAGCAGGGGCTGGGCGAATGGCGCATGAAGCGCGATGCCGACCAGGAGCAGTACCATTGGGAATCGGGAAAATGCGCCGCGACGGCGGCCTGTGGAGAGGTGGGTGGTCATGTCGTTCCTCGATCCGCGAAGTTTTCCCGTCCTGCCTGAAAAGGCGGGCCGGGCGGCTACGGGGCGGTTTCCTGACTTCCGGATCATCTGCGGAACGGCGCCTTCTCATCGGGCGGATCGCCGCCCGACAATGGCTGCCCGACACCTGTATGCAAGGTGGCGCGCGTGCCGGCCGCATCCCCGGTTACAGTGGCGGGACCGCTGCGGATTTTCACCGCATTCCTCGGACCCCCGGAGCGCTGTGAGGGATAGTAGACGATGGTCAACGTTCGGTCAATGCGTCGGGCTGCGGGACAAGGTTCACCGGATTTCGCGGCGCCGCATGCGAGAATCCTAATATGTGACTTATAGTCCGTTGCCAGCGGAAGGATTTCGGGTTTCAATACATCCTATATGGAAAATACATATTTAGAAATATTGTTTTATTTTGGAAGTACGCTCAGGAAGGTCCGCAAGGCAAAGGGACTCTCCCAGGAAAACCTCGCGGTCCTCTCCGGTCTGGATCGCACCTACATCTCCGGTTTGGAACGCGGGCGCCGCAATCCGACACTGAAGATCATCGGTCAGCTCGCCGCCACCCTGGACGTTCCGATAACCGACCTGTTCCGCGCCGAAGACTGAAACGAAGTCTCCGTCTCCGGCACGGCGCCGATCATTTCCTGGCCACGACGCCCAGCGGCATGACAACTTCGCCATATACCTCGTTCAGCACCTGGGCCAACGCGGCGTAAAGGGCAGAAAGCCCGCAGAAAATCCCCACCCAACCCGCGGCCGCGCCGATCGCCTCTGATCCGCTGAAATCGCGGATGGCCAGGAGGGCGAAGAGCAGGGTCAGGCTTCCGAAGATCACCTGCAGCGCGCGGTTCAGGCGCAGGGTCCCCACGAACATGCCCAGGGTAAAAAGCCCCCACAGCGCCAGGAAGAAGCCCATGTCGTACGCCGCCGACACCTTGGCCACGCCCAGGCCGGGCAGGACCCAGGTAGCCACCAGCGCGATCCAGAAAAAGCCGTAGGCGGTGAACGCGGTGGCGCCGAACGTATTGTTCTTTTTCCATTCCTGGATTCCGGCGATCACCTGCGCGATTCCGCCGACGAAAATACCCATGCCCATGATCATGGAATCCAGGGGGTAGAACCCCGCGTTGTGGAAATTGAGGAGGAGGGTGGTCATGCCGAAGCCGACCAGGCCGAGCGGGGCCGGGTTCGCGGTCGTATCGGCGACCTTCACGTGGGAGTTGTCGGTGGGTTTCATTGCTTCTCCGGGAATGCGGTACTGTGTGCGGCGCCGCGCGGCGCCGCAGGAACCTATCACAGACCGCGGTTCTGGGCAAGTCGTTCCCGAACCGTTCCCGAACCGTCATTCCGGAACGGCGACCGCGCATCCGCGCCCCCTCGATTTTCGCGTGCGAAATGATTCGCACACGCCCCCGCGCCGGTGTATGCTGTATTACGTCTACAAAAGGAAAGAGTCGGCATGCAGATCGAATCGGGCGACCGTGACTTGGGCAACGGATACTACTGGGTCGGAACCACCATGCTGCAGGACGACCTGCGCTGCAACCCCTATCTCCTCGTGGACGGAGACGAAGCCGTGCTCTTCGATCCGGGCTCCGTGCTGGACATTCAGGATGTCCTGGCCAACGTCCGCGCGATCGTGCCCGCCGAGAAAATCCGCTACGTCGTCGTGCACCACCAGGATCCCGATTTCGTTTCGGGCGTCCCCGCCCTGTACGAGGCGGGCCTGCAATTCGACCTGGTCACGCACTGGCGCACCTGGACCCTCATCCGCTACTACGGGATCGAGGGCGAGCCCTACCTCACCGACGAGCACGACCACCGCCTGACGCTCGCCTCGGGCAGGCAACTCCGCTTCATTCCCACGGCCTACCTCCACTTTCCCGGCAGCATCGTCACCTGGGACAAGGCCGCCGGCATCCTTCTATCCAGCGACCTGTTCGGCGCCTTCACGCCGCGCTGGTCGCTCTTCGCGGACTCCGACTATATGGAGGGCATGCGGGCCTTCCACGAGCACTACATGCCGAGCAACGAAATCCTCAGGCCCGTGATGGACCAGTTCCTCTCCCTCGGGGTGCGCGCCATCCTGCCGCAGCACGGATCCATCATCCGCGGCGACGTGCGGCCCTACATCCTCGCGTTGCGCGATCTGGAATGCGGCACGATGATGCGGCCCGAACGCAAGGACCTGGAACGTTCGGGCGGTTGGCGCGTTCCGTTGGAGGAGATGCTGGCGCGCATCGCCGCGCTGTATGGCGAAGCCTTCATGGCGGAGCTCGCCGGGGCGCTCGGGATCGAGGTTGACCCGGCCGCGCGCACCGTGCTCGGGTATCGCGGTTCGGGCGAACAGGTCTGGCTGGCCTTTCCCGACGCGCTCAGGCAGCGCAAGGGAAGCGCGGCCCTCAATCTGGTGGAACCCCTGGCCCGAAGGCTCTCGCGGGAATACGGCATCGCGCTGCCGCAGGGGTTCGAGCGCATCTCCGAAGCCGCGGAAAACCGCCAGGACGTGGCGCAGGCGGTAACCCAGTCGCGCGACGCGCTTGCCAAGGATCCCGTGACCGGGATGTACAACGAGAAAGTGTTCCTGTCCTTTCTGCGCGAACGCATCCAGGCCGCGATCGCGCCGGGCCTGTCCGGCACGCAGGAACCCGCCGAAGACGACTGCCTCGCGGTATTCGGCATCGACGAGGGCCTGGGCACCATCGAATTGCACCACGGCCCGCGCGAGGTGGAATCGGTCCTGAAGGGCATCGCGCGCATCTTCAACGAAGTCCGGCATTCCGACCATCCGGTGTTCAGGCTGTACGGCGCCACCTTCGCGCTCTGGTTCCCCCGCACCGGATTCGATGCTGCCCTGGCCGAGAGCGAGGCGGTGCGCGCGCGGGTGCGCGAATCGGGCACCTTCATCGAGCGCCTGACCGTGTCCGCGGGCCTGGTAACCCTGGGCGAACTCCGTTCCACCGTCGGGGACGACGCCGAGGCGCTCCTCGGGTCGCTCAACGAGGTGGGCATCCGCAGGCTCAGGATCGCCAAGAAGCGCGGCGGCGACACGATCTGCACCAGTTCCGAACTCGGCGCGCAGGATCTTTCCAAGGCGCGCGTGCTGGTGGCCGACGACGACGCCGTCAACGCCGAGGTGCTCAAGAATTTCCTGGAGAACGACGATTATTCGGTCATGGTGGCCAAGGACGGCGCCGAAGCCCTCGACCTCATCGCCCGCGAGGGATTCGACATCGTCATCGCCGAACTCCAGACACCGAAGTACGACGCCTTCGCGGTAAAGGAATCCATGTCGCTCCGTTCGGGCACCAAGGACATACCCTTCATCCTCCTGTCGCACCTGAAGAACGAGCGCAGCGTCATGCGCGCCGCCGGCCTGGGCATCATGCATTACCTGCAGAAGCCCTTCATCATGGCGGAGCTGCTGGGCATCGTGGCGAACCTCGCGGGAACGGGCCAGCGAAAATGAGATTCGACACCGAGCAAGTGCTCGTACTGATTCTCGTCTTCTCCTGGTTCGTCGGCATGGTCGTGCTGCGCACCATCGGCAACAAGGCGTTCAGGATCATCGCGGCAGAGCGCCGCAGCCGCGAGCTGGCGGAGCTCGCCCGCCTGTTCGAAAAGGGCCGCGACTGGGACAAGGAGCGGGTCCGCAGGCTTTTTTCCAGCTACCACGAACTCAGGCAGGCCATAATCCTGCCCGCGAAGGAACGCGAGGAAATACTCAGGATCGCGGATGCGCCCCGCATCGAGAAACGCATGCTGCGCGCGCTGCATTCCCGTTCGCGCATCGCCCGGATGGAAGCCGCCTCGTCGCTGGCGCTCATCGCGTCCGATGGCGCGCGGAAGGCGCTGGAAACGCGGCTGCCCGCCGAACGGGACCATCCGGTACGCCTGCATATCGCCAACGCGTTGGCCGACATCGGCGACATCCGCTCCATCCCCTGCATGGTGGAAAGCCTGGTGGGTTCGCACCGCTGGTACCGCAGCAAGGTGAACATGCTCATCGCATCGTTCGGCGAGGGCATGGCGGATGCCGTGCGCGGCTACTTCTGGCGCACCGACGTCGAAATCCGCGAGCTCCTGGTGGATATCGCGGGCATCTGCGTCTGCGAGGAACTGCGGGATTACCTGGTGGACCTGCTGGACGCCGCGCTCGTGCGGCGCGCGGCGGGCGAGCAGGAATCCTGCGTGGGCCCCTCGCGCTGCTGCGCCCATTGCGTCAACGGCCTGCGCGAGCTTCCGGACGGTGACCGCTACTGCACCGTAAAGTCCAAAAACATGCACCCGGACGAAATCTGCCCCAAATTCGTCCTGAAGGTTTCCAGCATAGACGCGGACTCCTACTTCCACCGCGTGCTGGTGAAAGCGGCCGAATCGCTGGCGAAAAACTACTACGCGTCGCTGGACGATCCGCGCTTCTACGAAAATCCCGACGAGGAAATCGCCGCCGTCGCCATACGCTCGCTCGGAAACCACGCCGACGAACGGCACGTGGAAAAGCTGCTTGAACTCCTGCACTCGGATAAGACCGCGCCGGCCGCCAAGCAGGGGCTGTCGCGCATCCTCTCGCGGCATCACCGGCACCTGGGCATCGTCACCCGCGAATTCTCGCTCTCGTTCGGCGCGTCACGGCGCCACATCGCCGATGTCCTGGGCGCGCGCATGGAATACTTCACGCACCAGCTCGCGGGGCATCATGCGGACGAATCCTCCGCCATAATCCGGCAGGTGCTCGCGCAGGGCAACGTTTCCGAATTCGTCGAACTCCTGAAGCGCAACCGAGACATAGATCTGGACAACGCGATGGTGGATCTGGTGCGCGGGGAAATCGCCCACAACGAAACCCTGCGCAGGGAATGCGCCCTGTACCTCGATGACCGGCACCTGGAACGTTGCGGAATCGCCCGCATGCAGGTCGCGCCCCTGCCCCGCGAGATTCCGAAGGAGCCGGCGCTCACGAGGACCCTGTGGGCCCTGCTCGCATTCGCGCTCCTGCTGTTCCCCTCGATCTACGCCGTAAGGCATTTCGGCGAACTGGCGGTGGTTCCCTTCGTGCAGCAGCTCAAGACCTTCATCGTGGATTTCAACACGCAGTTCGCCTATTATTCGATGGCCGTCAACCTCACCTACCTGCTGCTGGTGATCCTTTCCTCGATCCGCGTCGGCGCGTCCACCCGGCTGTGGAACCTGAAGACGATGACGATGCTGTTCAAGCCTGAAATGCTTCCGTCGATCTCCATTATCGCGCCCGCCTACAACGAGGAAAAGACGATCATCGAAAGTTCGAGCTCACTGCTCAACCTGAAATATCCCAATTACGAACTGGTGATCGTGAACGACGGATCGCGCGACGGCACACTGCAGAAGCTGATAGACCACTACAGCCTGGAGCGCGCGGACTACGCCTACCAGAAGCGCCTGAAGCACCGGCAGATCCGCGGCATCTACACCAATCCGATCCTGCCGCGGCTGGTGGTGGTGGACAAGGAAAACGGCGGCAAGGCCGACTCCCTGAACGCGGGCATCAACGTGTCGTCGCGCGAATACTTCTGCGGCATCGACGCGGACTCGCTGCTGGAACCCGACGCCCTGCTCAAGGTCGCCTCGCTCACCCTCGATTCGGGCATAGAAACGCCCGCGATGGGCGGCAACGTCTTTCCCATAAACGGCTGCACGGTCGACCACGGAAAACTCGAATCGATATCGCTGCCCGAAAACCGCGTGGCGCGCCTGCAGACGATAGAATACCTGCGGGCCTTCATGTGCGGGCGGCTCGGCTGGGCGCAGCTGAACAGCCTGCTCATCATTTCCGGCGCTTTCGGCCTGTTCCGCAAGGAACGCGTGATCAGCATCGGCGGGTACCTTACCGCGAACGAGCGATTCAAGAAGGACACCGTCGGCGAGGACATGGAACTGGTGGTGCGCATCGCGCGCATGATGCGCGAACGCAAGCTCAAGTACCTCATCGGCTACGCCTACAACGCGAACTGCTGGACCGAGGTGCCGGAATCCCTGAATGTCCTGCACCGGCAGCGCGACCGCTGGCACCGCGGACTCATCGACATCCTCTATTTCCACCGGAAACTCCTGTTCAATCCCGGCTACGGCAGGATGGGCATGCTGGGCATGCCGTATTTCTTCATCTTCGAGCTCCTCGGCCCCCTGTTCGAAATCCAGGGCTACGCGATGGTGGGGCTCGCGATGTTCTTCGGGCTCATGAGCAACAAGCTGGCGCTGCTGCTGTTCTTCTCCACCATCCTGATGGGTATCCTCATCTCCATGTCCAGCATCCTCATTTCGGAGCGGAACACCACCTATTTCAATTACCGCGACAGTTTCAGGATGCTGTGGATGGCCTTCGCCGAGAATTTCGGCCCCCGCCAGGTCTTCTCGTTCTGGCGCGTGCTCGGATTCTTCAGCGCCATGAAATCCACCGCCGGATGGGGAAAGATGGAACGCAAGGGATTTTCGCGCGGCGCGCCGCCTCCTGGCGCCGCCTCGCCGGGAAAGGCGGACGCAGCGGAAAAGGCCGCTGTACCGACCGCAACCGCCGGAGGCGCCGCATGACCCGGAACAAGGAACGCCCGCGGAAAAAAGCCGCCCGCCGCGGCACGCACGCCAGCATTCTCGCGGCGACCTCGCTCGGCATGCTCGTGCTCAGCGGCGCCTTCGCGCTGCTGTTCATATCGCCGTTCGCG
The DNA here is from genome assembly GCA_964428265.1 of uncultured Treponemataceae bacterium. Taxonomy (GTDB): domain Bacteria; phylum Spirochaetota; class Spirochaetia; order Treponematales; family Rectinemataceae; genus CAYRXK01. The sequence goes on along the minus strand of CAYRXK010000025.1, from coordinate 14,890 downwards.
ATCTGGCGCCTCGAGCGCTACCTGCCGATCAACGTATGGGTGGTGGACAAGACCGTGCCCACCAAGGATTACCGCGAGCACCGCGGGCTTTTCTGGATCATGCAGCACCTCAAGATTTCCAAGCCCGGATCCCGCATCCTGTATCGCGAAAACATAGACTACTACGGATTCTATCCGGCCAGCGGCAAGGAATGGGCCGCCAGTCCGATGCCGGAGCGCGGCGTCAAGCCCGACCTGATCTATCTCGCGGATACTTATGGCGTATACGAGGAAGACCTCATGCAGCGCCGGCTCTCGGGCGAGTTTTCACCCAAGCTCTACGGCGGGCTCAGCGACGAGGATACCCGCGCGATATCCAATGCGCTGGGAGCGGGCAACACCCTCATCGCGGAATTCAACGTCGCCGCCTCGCCGACCAACGAGATAAACCGCAGGACCCTGGGGCAGCTGCTCGGGGTGACCTGGGTCGGCTGGATCGGCAAATACTACGAGGACCTCGGCGACAAAACAGCGGTGCCGCCCTGGATGATCCGGCTCTACCAGGAGCAGAAGAAGACCGACTGGAAATTCAACGGCCGCGGCTATGTCATGCTCAAGGACGACGACCGGATCGAGGTTTTCGCCGAAGGCCGCGACGTTACCCCCCGGGGCCTGAAGATCGAATTCTCCGAATCGTGGAAGAAGCGCATCGGCGTGCGCGCGCCCATCTCGTTCCGGCAGTATTTCGAGGTGATCAAGGTCTTTCCCGGCGGCGAGCAGATCGCCGAATACAGCATGGACCTGACGCCCGAGGGGCGGGCCCGGTTCGACGAACTCGGCATACCCGCCAAATTCCCCGCCGCGGTGAAATTCGAGAACGCCCAGTACGACGCCTGGTACTTCGCCGGCGATTTCGCCGAACTCGCGCTTTCGCCGCTGCCCTACCAGGCCGTGGGCATCAACCGGCTGAAGGCGGTCCTGGCGGACGACACGGTGGATGACTACACGTACTTCTACTGGAAAGCCTACGTGCCCCTGATGACCAGGATATTCAAGGACATCAAGGGGAAGCAGTCCAGCCTGCAGTACAAGCGCGCGCACGAAAAGATCGACGTGCCGGTCAAGGCATACGGCCTTTCGCTGAAGCGCAGGAACGCGAGCGGCGTCTACGAGGATTTCTTCGTGCGCGGCGTGAACATGGGCCTTGCCGAACCCGGCAAGTACTTCACCGACTTTCCCGACGACATCCCGACCTTCCGCCGCTGGTTCGACCAGATCGCCGACATGAACGCGAACACGATCCGCTCCTACACCCTGCCGCCCCCCGAATTCTACCGGGCGCTGGACGCGCACAACCGCGAAAATCCGGGCAAGATCCTGTATCTCCTGCAGGAAATCTGGCCGGAGGAGCACCCGAGGGACGGCGACTACCTGGCCGAGGACTACCGCCAATCCTTCCAGCGCGAAATTGACTTCGGCGTCGACGCCGTGTACGGCCGCGCCAATATTCCCGAGCGCAAGGGCCGCGCCTGGGGCATGTACAATATCGACGTCTCGCCCTGGCTGCTCGGCTGGCTGGTCGGCCGCGAACTCGAGAGCGAGGAAGTCATGGCCACCGATGCGCGCAACAAGGGCGCGATCTATTCGGGCAGGTTCGTGTCCGCCGTGCCGGGCGCCTCGCCCACGGAAGCCTGGCTCGCCGAGTCCATGGACACCGTCGCCTCCATCGAGGCCGACCGCTACGGCGTCCTGCACCCCGTCAGCATCGTGAGCTGGCCCACCCTCGACCCGAAGGAGCACGATTCCGAGTGGGACCCCGTGACGGGCAAGAAAAACCGCTGGAACGACCGCGCTTCCGTGGCTATCGCGAATTTCGACGTGACCGCGGAAAACCAGGCCGGCCTGTTCGGTTCCTACCACATCTACCCGAACTATCCGGATTTCATGAACAACGAACTCGCCTACGGAAATTACCGCGACGAGGAAGGCGTGCTGCGCTACGGCGGATATCTGCGGGAATTCAAGGCTTCCCATGGGAAATTCCCGGCCCTGGTCGCCGAATACGGCCTCGCCAACGGCACCTCGATCGCGCATTACACGCCCGACGGCCTGCACCACGGCGGCATCGACGAAAAGGCGGCGGGCGAGGGGATCCTGCGGATGGAGCGCGCGCTCAGGCGCGAAGGCTACGCGGGCGGCGTCGTATTCGAATGGATGGACGAGTGGGTCAAGAAAACCTGGACCACCGAATACCTCATGATTCCCTACGAGCGCCACGTGCTTTGGCACAACGTCGCCGACCCCGAGCAGAACTACGGCCTCATGGCCAACGATCCGGTGCCCCCGTCGGCGCCGGGCAAGGTCCTGTCCGGTACCGGCATCGTGGAATCCGTGGAGCTGTCCGCCGACGCCGCGTGGTTCCACGCGAAAGTGAAGCTGTCGCGTCCGCTCGCGGACGGTCGCGAAACCCTCTACCTGGGCTTCGACACCTTCGCCCGCGACCTGGGTGAATTCAGGTGGCCCGCGGGCGGCCTCGGCGCGGCATCCGGCATGGAATTCATGCTGGAAACCGACGGATACCGCCAGGCGGGCCTGAAGGTTATTCCCGGCTACGATTCGGGCAACTACAAGTACCAGTCGACGAAATCGGAGACGGGCACCTTCATACGGATGCAGCCGCTGGTCAACGGCCCGGTCACCACCAGGGACGGACGCCGCATAGAAGGCAGGAAATTCGACGCCTCGGCCATGATCAAGGGCGAATTCGACGAATCGCGCAACGCATGGAAATCCGACGGCCGCACGCTCGAATTCCGCATCCCGTGGACCAGGCTGAACGTCACCGATCCCTCTTCGCTGCGCGTGCTGCAGGATGACCGGACCACCCTGTACACTCCGGCGCAGGACCAGCTGCGAACCGTGGAAACCGAGGGGTTCGTGGTTTCGGCGCTGGTGTGGGACTCCGGCGCGAAGGCAGCGCGGGGCGGGGCGAGTGGCGCGCCCTCCGATCCGTACCGGTGGCAGGGATGGGAAGCGCCGCCCGAGTACCGCGAGCGGCTGAAGAAGAGCTACGACGTGCTCAAGAATGCCTGGGCGAAACCGGTGGTGTCGCCCTCGATTTCGGGAAAATGAGCGCGGGATCGAGGCGCGGCCTGCCGCCGCGGGCGCCTACATGACCGTCTTCATTCCCGGCAGGGCGGCGACCGCCTTGTACATGGCGTCCATCCGGGCTTTCGAATCCACGACCACGCGCGCGCCGATGCGCCCGTAGCGCGCCCCCGGCTTCACCTGGCCCTGAATCAGCGAACAGGGAACCCCCGCACCGGCCAGCGCGGCGCGCAGGCCCGGTTCCGGATCGGGATTTTCCGCGATCACGTAAATCATCCTGAGGTCGAAGCGCACCGGGTATTCCACCTGCGCCCCGCCGAAAGGCAGGCCGCAGGAACCGGCCGAATCATTGTCCGCCATCAGTAACTCCGTTTCGCCACGAAGCCGCCCTCGATCCCGATCACGACCGTGTCGATCCGGATATCCCTGCCGGCGCGTTCGCGGGCTTCCATCGCCAGCTTGGCCAGGCCCGAGCAGCAGGGAACTTCCATGATCGCCAGGCTGACCGATTTCGCGGTTGACATTATTGTAGTCAATTTATCGAGGTATATCTCCCGGCCCGAATCGAGTTTCGGGCAGGCGATCAGCAGTTTTTTGCCCTGCAGCAAATCCTGGTGGAAGGAGCCCATCGAAAATGCGGTGCAGTCCGCGGCGATGAGCAGGTCCGCGTCCGCGAACTGGCCGGAACGGGGATTGGCCAGATGCAGCTGGATGGGCCACTGGCTCAGCGCCGAGGGCGCGCTCGGGCGGTCGGGGCCGGTGCCCGACGGCGCGGCGGCAAGCGGCGCGGTGGCAACGGGGGCAGTGTGCGCGGCGGCAACGGGTGCGGCAGGTGCCGCGGCGGCACGCGCCATCGTGCGCGCCAGGGAACCCGGGCAACCGGCATGCACCGGCTTGGGCGCGGCGAATCTCGCGAATCCCGCCGGGATGTCGAGGTTGTGGTCGCGAAGGTAGGCCACCGCTTCGCGCAGGTACAGGTCCTGGCCGTGGTGGTCCAGGTGCTCGAAATGGGCGCGCAGGACATCCGGACCCTGCGGCACGATGCCCGCCATCACCAGGCGCTCGTCGTAGGCGTCCGCGTCGCGGGTGATCACCTTGATCGCGCCGAGCGGGCAGTTGCCGATGCATGCGCCAAGCCCGTCGCAGAGGCTTTCACCGACAAGCCGGGCTTTGCCGTCGATGATTTTCAGCGCCCCCTCGGGGCATCCTGTGGCGCATTCGCCGCAGCCGTTGCAGAGGTCCTGGTCTATCTCGATGATCTGTCGGGTTGCCATGGCCGCATCATAGCAGACATCGAGGGCGCGGTGCCGTATCACCTGTTACCGGTGCCGGCGTCAGCGCCAGCTTCATGCAAAAAAAGAGCTGCCCGCATTCGCAGGCAGCCCCTTTCATTGTCAGGTCGGCGCGGTGATCAGGCGGCGCGCACCGGCACGATGCGCGGAGCGCTTTCCGCCTTGCGGAGCAGCTCGATCTTCAGCAGGCCGTCCTTGAACTTCGCCTCGATCCTTTCCGGATCGGCATCGTCGGGCAGGCTGAAGGACTTCGAGAACCGGAAGCTGCGGCGCTCGCGGCGGACCCAGTCGTGATGCTCCTTCTTCTCGCCGGAGACCGCTTCCTTCGCGGTGGCCAGGGTAAGGACATTGTCCTTCAGTTCGAGGGTGATGTCCTTGTCCGACAAACCCGGAAGCTCGGCTTCGAGCACGTAGCGATCCTTTTCCTCGCGGATATCGATGACCGGCGCCCTGAAGCGCGGCTCGAAGAAATCTTCGGTGGCGAACATCTGGTCGATCAGATCGAAGGGGTTCCGTCCATAGAGGGTCAGGTTGTTCATGGCATACCTCCCGGGTACCGACGTGGTACCGTTGTAGCCGGATCGTGCACGCCCGCTGGCTGCGTCCGTCCTGGCTGAGCCCTTTTCGGCGCTCGCATATATTATAGCAATAAGCGTGCCAATTTAAATAAAATGGAAAAAAAATTCGTAGAATTAAATAATTTCATACTATATATAGAAATATATTTTTCATTAAAAATCCGGCGTGCGCGTGGGGGGAGGGCGAGTCGGTGGAATGCGGCGCTCCCGTGCGCCTCAGGGGGGACACTCGACGCCAGCGTGGAGGTCTGCCTGTAGCGCGGTGAAACGCCTGTATCGAAAACGAACGTACGCATGTATCAAAATGATACAATACCGTCCGGCCAGCATTCGGTCGAAGTGCCGTTTTTCGCTTGCGCGCGCGGCGTTCCGGCGCTAGGATTGCATGGTTGCATCAAAAATGGAGGTATACATGAAACGACTCATCGCGTCCCTGCTCGTCCTCGTTGCGGCGGTAGCCCTTGCGGGCGCCCAGCAGAAGGTCGGTGCGTACACGACGCTCGAAGAACCCCTGGCCAAGGAACTGTTCGACCTGTTCGAAAAAGACACCGGCATCAAGGTGGCCTGGCAGCGCCTCGCCGGCGGCGAAGCCGAAACCAGGCTCGAAGCGGAAAAGGCCAATCCCCAGGCGTCCATCTGGGTCGGCGGCGTCGGCCTCAACCACATGAGCGCAAAGATCAAGGGCCTGACCACTCCCTACAAGTCTCGCGCCGCGGACAACACTCCCGTCCAGTACCGCGATCCGGAAAACTACTGGATCGGCCTGTACATGGGCCCGCTCGCCATCATCACCAACAACAAGGCCGCCAGGGCCGCCGGCATCGTGCCGCCCAAGTCCTGGGCCGACCTCCTGAAGCCCGAATACAAGGGAAAGGTCCGCATCCCCAACCCCACCACCTCGGGCACCGCCTACAACCTGATCACCACCCTCAGGTACGTGTTCGGCGAAGACGAGGAAAAGACGTTCGACTACCTGCGCAAGCTGGATGCCAACATCGACCAGTACACCAAGTCCGGCGCCGCGCCCGGCAAGAGCGTCGCCATCGGCGAAATCCCCGTGGCCGTCGGTTACGCGCACGACCAGGTAAAGCTCAAGGTGGAAGGCGCCGACGTCACCATCACCATCCCCGAAGAAGGCGTCGGATTCGAAATCGCCTCCATGTCGCTCGTGAAGGGCGGCCCCGACGCGGTCAACGCGAAGAAGCTCTACGACTGGATCCTCGCCGAAAAGGCGCAGACCATCATAGCCAAGTGGTACGTGGTGCCGCTGTCCAAGGTGGCCAAGAAGAACCCCGTCGCCTTCGGCATGGACGAAGTAAAAACCGTAAAGCAGAACCTCGACTGGGACGCCGCCAACAAGGTGCGCCTGCTCGAGCGCTGGACGAAGGAAATCGGTTCCAAGCGCTAAAAAAAGGCGCGCGCATGTCCCGATTCGGCGGAGACTTCTGCCCGCACCGCGCCGGTCCGCCGCGCGGCGGCGCGCGGGGGTCTCCGCCGATCATTTAGCCCCTGGAGCAATCCGTGTTCACCAAACGCAAGATCCTGGTGTTCGTCGCCGCCTGCATGGCATTCCTCGCGGTGGACCTGTGGATGTTTTCCACCGTAAAGGGTTCGTTCGGCAAAGAGAGTTCGACGAATGCCCGTACCCTGGCAACCGCGATCGCGGCGGCGGCGCCGCGCGATGAAGGCGCGGTGGGCGCCTGGCTTTCCGGCCTGGCGTCCGCGTATCCGGACGCTTCGTTCCTTTACCTGAAGGGGCTGCCCGGAGACGAGGGATACCGGGAATTCCCCGGCACCGATGAAATGGGCGCCCTCTGGGCGGCAGGCAAGGACAGCGAGGAATTCGCCCGGGCCATCGAATCCGCCGCCTACCTTGAAACGATGGTGCTCGGCAAGCGCTACCGGGTCGCCGGGCGCGAGGCCAGCCTTGTATTCGCCCCGGTGCCGACGGAGACGCAGGATTCGGCGGCCGGCGTGCTGGTCATGGCGCGCAACGCGACCGGCAGCGCCGCGTTCTTCGGCCTGGTGGATGCGCTGACGGTCATCGCCTTCGCGCTGTTCGCCGTAGGCTTCGGCATCGCCACCTTCTCGCGCGACCCGATCACCGGCTACGCCGTACTGGCACTGTTCGCGGTGGTGCTTGCCTTCGTGGCCTATCCGCTGTTCGAGGCAGTGCGCCTCACCTTCATAAAGGATGGGGCCTTCAGCCTTCAGGCATGGAAGATGGTCCTGGGCAACCGGCAGTACCTGCAGGCGCTCATGGGGTCCATCCAGCTGGGCGCGCTGACCGCCAGCTTTTCCACGCTGATCGGCTTCCTGTTCGCCTTCGCGGTGGCGCGCACCGGCATGAAGGGCAAGAAGCTCATCACCGCGCTGGCGACCATGCCGGTCATTTCGCCGCCCTTCTCGCTGACGCTGTCCATCATCCTCCTGTTCGGCAACAACGGCCTTATCACCAAGCAGCTCCTTGGGCTGCAGAATTTCTCGATCTACGGACTCTGGGGCCTGGCGGCGGTGCAGACCATATCGATGTTTCCCATCGCCTTCCTGACGCTGCAGGGCGTGCTCCAGGCAATCGATTCCACGCTCGAGGACGCGTCGCTGGACCTGAACGCCACGCGCTGGCACACCTTCACCCACGTGACCCTGCCGCTGGCGGCGCCCGGACTGCTCTCCTCGTGGCTGCTGGTGTTCACCAATTCGCTGGCGGATTTCGCCAATCCCCTGCTGCTGTCCGGCAATTTCCGCGTCCTGTCCGTCGAATCGTATATCGAGGTGACGGGCATGAACCGGCTCGGCAACGGCGCCGCGCTGTCGATCATGCTGCTGGCGCCGACACTGACGGCATTTTTCGCGCAGCGCTGGTGGACTGCCCGCAAATCCTTCGTGGTGGTCACCGGCAAGCCGTCCATGCGGCTGTCCGACCTGGCCTCGCCGGGCGTAAGGCGCGCGCTGGCGGCCTTTGTCATCATCACCAGCGCCTTCATCGTCGCGCTGTACGGCACGATCGTCGCCGGCTGCTTCGTGAAAAACTGGGGTTTCGACTACACCTTCACGCTGTCGAATTTCCGCGAGGCGCTCACGCGCGGCAAAGACGCGCTGGTGTCCACCGTCACGCTGGCGGGCATCGCCACGCCGATCGCGGGCCTGCTTTCGATGGTCGCGGCGGTCATCGTGGTGCGCAAGAAATTTCCCGCCAAGCGCATCCTGGAAGCGCTGATCATGACGCCCTTCGCGATTCCGGGAACCCTGGTGGGTATTTCGTACATCCTGGCGTTCAACAAGCCGCCGCTCCTGCTGGTCGGCACAGGCGCGATCCTGGTCATCAACTACGTGATCCGCGAATTGCCGGTCGGGCTCGAGGGCGGCGTGGCCGCGCTCCGGCAGATCGATCCTTCGATCGAGGAAGCGGCGGCGGACCTGGGCGCCGACCAGGCGACCGTGTTCCGCACGGTGATCCTGCCGCTGATCAGGCCGGCCTTCATTTCCAGCATGTCCTACACCTTCGTGCGTTCGATGACCGCGGTCAGCGCGATCATCTTCCTGATCAGCGCGCGCTGGTACCACATCACGATACAGATCTACAATTTCTCGGAAAACATCCGGTTCGGCCTGGCGAGCGTCCTGTCCACCACGCTGATCGTCATCGTGCTGGCCGTGTTCGGCCTGATGCGCCTCCTGGTGCGGCAGAGCGAACATCTCGAAAAGACCGTTTCCGCGCAGTGAGGCAATAGCATGGCAACCACGCCCGTACCCGTCAGGCTCGAATCCGTATCCAAGACCTTCCGCGATCCCAAATCCCACGCCGAAGTGCACGCCGTGCGCGAGGCCGACTTCGAGGTGAAGCCCGGCGAACTGGTGACCCTGCTCGGCCCCTCCGGCTGCGGCAAGACCACGACGCTGCGCATGGTGGGCGGCTTCGAGCTGCCCACGAAGGGGCGCATCATGATCGGCGGCGCCGACGTCACCTACCTGCCGCCCAACGGCCGCCAGACCGCCACCGTATTCCAGTCCTACGGCCTCTTTCCGCACCTCGACGTGTCGGACAACGTGGCCTACGGCCTGAAGGTGCGCAAGGTTTCCGCGTCCGAAACCGAAGAGCGCGTGAAAAGGGCCCTCGACATGGTCGGGCTTTCGGAACTCGCGCACCGCGCGCCCGGCAGGCTCTCAGGCGGTCAGCAGCAGCGCGTGGCCCTGGCCCGCTCGCTGGTGGTGGAGCCGCAGGTTCTGCTCCTCGACGAGCCGCTTTCGAATCTGGACGCCCTGCTGCGCGAGCAGATGCGCGTCGAGATCAGGCGCATCCAGAAATCACTGGGCATCACGGCGATGTACGTCACGCACGACCGGGTCGAGGCGATGAGCCTTTCCGACCGCGTCATCGTGATGAAGTCGGGCCTGATCCGGCAGATCGGCGCGCCCGAGACGATCTACGAGGCGCCTGATTCCATGTTCGTGGCGGGCTTTGTCGGCAAGGTCGCGTTCTTCCCGGTTTCGGTGGAGGGGTCCGGCCCGGACGGCAGCATGCTCTGCACGCTGGAAGGAAAGCGCGTGCGCGCGGCCAGCGCCGCGCCGGGCGTTGCGGCCGGCGGAAAGGCCATGCTGATGGCGCGCCCCGAATCGCTGCGCGTGGGTGTCCCCGGCGAAGGCATCGTGGACGGTACCGTGTCGGCCAACGTCTATCTCGGTTCGAGCGTGGAGAGCTTCATCACCACCGCGTACGGCGAGATCCTGGCGCAGATCGACGACCCCGCGGGCAAGAAGATCGCTCCGGAAGGCTCGCGCGTGTCGATATTCTTCGACGAGCGCCTGGTGCGCCTGCTGCCGGACAGCCCGGACTGACTCGGGCTGACCCGGACGCATCCCCCGCTGCGGGCGCCCGGTAAGCGGGACGCGCCCGATAAGCGGGGCACGCTCAGTCCGCGGCGCACGCTCAGTCCGCGGGGCACGGTCAGTCCGCGTGCCTCCATCGGCAGATCCATGCCTCCAGCGCGTCCGCCGCGACAAAGAGGCCCAGGCCGAACAGCGACAGCGTCACGATGGCGGCATACATCTCGCGGTACTCGACCCGGGACCAGGCGTCCATGATGAGCCATCCGAGCCCGTCCATCGAGGCGAAGGTCTCGGACAGGAACAGCACCGCGATCGCCGTGCCCAGGCTTACGCGGACCGCGGAAAAGAGTTCCGGCAGGGTTCCCGGCAGCACCACGTGCCGCAGGACCGCGCCGCGCCGCTTGCCCAGGGAATAGACCGACTCCACCAGCGGCGGCGGGATGCCCCGTGCCGCGTCGCGCGCGCTGACGAAAAATTGCCCGAAAATCACCAATGCCATGAGCGCCACCTTGGATGCGTCGCCCAGTCCGAAAAACATGAGCAGGATAGGCAGGAAGGCCACTTTCGGCAGGGGATGGAACAGGAACATGAAGGGCGACAGGATCGCGCCGGCGCGCGGAGCCCTGCCGGCCAGGATGCCGAGCGCCCAGGCGGCGGGCCCCGCCGCCGCAAGGGAGAGGAGCACGCGGCGGAAGGAAGCCAGAAGGTGGCCCTGCAGGGCTCCGCGCGAGGCGAGGTCGGCGAGGGTCCGCGCCACTTCGGCCGGGGCGGGCAGGAAGGGCTTGCGAAGCAACGCGGCTAACGAAGCCCAGAGCGCGAGCAGGGCAGCGGCCGCGATGCCCATGCGGAGGAGCTTGCCCGCAAAGGTCCGGATGCCGCCAGGCCTGCGCGCGGGTTCTTCGGCATCGGGCTGCCGGACCGGGGCGGCGGCGCGCGACCGGGATCCAGCGCCTGAGGTTCCTTCCGCGAGGGCGCGGCGTATTTCGGCGGCGAAGCCCCGCTCCGCGCCCGATCGCGTGTCGCGTTGTGCGACACGGTCACGATCGCCGCGCCTGTCGATTTTCGCGGCGATCGTGCCCGGATTGCGCCCTTCCATGACGTAGACGCGGTCGGCCAGGTAGGCGGCCTCGTCGACGGAATGGGTGACGATGATAACCGTGGTGCCGTGCCGCCGCCTGACTTCCAGCAGAAGGTCCTGCAGGGTTTCGCGGGTCATCTCGTCCAGGCTGGAAAATGGCTCGTCCATCAGGAGAAGGTCGTCACGTGCAACCAGCGCGCGCGCGACCGCCACGCGCTGGCGCATGCCGCCCGACAGGCGCGATGGAAAAAGCCCCGCGAATCGTAGAAGGCCGAGTTCTTCGAGTATCGGATCGCAGGCGCGCGCGCGCGCCGCGCGGTCACGGCCTGCGAGCAGCAGGGGAAGCTCGGCGTTGGCGCGCACCGTTTTCCAGGGCAGGAGGCCGAAATCCTGGAAAATGACCGATGCCGCGGGCGGCGCAGGATCGATGCTGCCCGAGTCCGCCTCGATCAGGCCGGCGATGCTGCGGATTAGGGTGGTTTTGCCGCAGCCCGACGGGCCGACGATCGCGGTGATGCTGCCGCGGGGAAACTCGGCGTTCACCCCGGCGAAGGCGGGAAGGGCGCGGTCCCGCACGCGGAAGGAGCGCCGCAAGTCCCGAAGCCTGAGCATCGTTTCCGGGCGGTCCTGTGTCATGCGCGGTCCTGCGTCGTATTCATCGGCGGATCAGAGCCCGGCGATCGGCCGGGAATCGAGCAGGGCGGCCGGGTCGAGGTCGGTCTTGAGAAGTCCCTTTCCCCGCATCCAGGCGAAGGCGCCGCGCATGTCCTCGATCCCGGGAAGGCGGGGCTTCTGGTAGCGCACGAATTTCCAGGCGGCCGCCGCTTCCTGCGAAAAGCCCGCCTGGGCGCTCAGGATCGGGCGGTAGCGGTCCGGTGTCGCGTTCAGGCGCTGCGCGGCCTTCCAGTAGGCGCGGTACATGGCGGCGATCTGGGGCAGCAGGCTGTCCGCGGCGCGGGCGGTGAACATGAGCACGCCGGCCCCCAGGCCCCGGTCGTCGGAAGAGGCGAGCAGGGTGGCCCCGCGGAGCTGGGCCACGGTGAGCAGGGGTTCCGGCAATCCGGCGGCCGCGGTCTGGCCGGCCAGCATCATCTCCATCCGGATGGGCATGCGCGGCACGGGGGTGACCGCGATGCGGTCCGCGGCGACCCCTGCCTGGGTCATGAAGCTGTCCACCGCGAAGTGGATGATGGTATTCGACGAGATCCCGATGGGCTTGCCGGCCAGTTCGGCCAGGGTTTTCGCACCGCCGGGCGTGGCCACGATGCCGTAGCGCCCGTCGGTCAGGCTGGTGATGCGCACCGGAAAGCCGCCCTGTTCGGCCAGCGCCGCGGCGAGGGTGTCGCCGATGATGCCGTCGACGGCGCCGGCCTGGAAGGCGGCGTCGCGCTCGACAGGGTTCTGGAAACGCACCAGCTTGACTTCGGTGCCTTCCGCGGCGAAGAGGTTTTCGTGTTCTGCCACCAGGAAGGGCAGCGAGTCGGCGTCCGGCATGATGCCCAGCCTGAGCGCGGGACCGCGGTTGCCCGGAGCCTGCTGTGCCGCGACCCGGTGGTACGGCATGGCGACTGCGGACGCCAGGACGAGAAGGAATGCCGCGACGGGTGCGCGGAGCGGATTCCGGCTCCGGTCAAGGTTACGCATGGGAGCTCCTCGGAAGATATTCGTGACGATCCGATAGTAGCGGTTCAGGTCGAGTCGCGCCAGCGGTGCGCGGCGGCCGAGGGGGCGCCGAGCCGGTCCATGATGCGGTGCACCACCTGATCCGTCAACTGTTCTATCGTGGCGGGTTTGGCGTAGAAGCCGGGCGAGGCCGGCATGATCACGGCGCCGGCTTCCTTCGCGCCGACCATGGCCCGCAGCGAAACCAGCGACATCGGCGTCTCGCGGGGAACCAGGATGAGCGGCCATTCCTCTTTCAGGGCGATGGCGGCGGCGCGCTGGACGAGATTGCCGGAGACGCCCGAAGCGATCGCTCCGAGCGATCCCATGGAGCAGGGAACCACCACGGTGCCGTCGAGCCTGAAGGAACCGGAGGCGACGGGGCTGGAAAAATCATCGTGTCGATGGAGGCTGATCGAGGGTGTGCGGCCGGAGGCGCCCGCCTGGGTCCGGATACGGCCGAGCCAGTAGCCCAGCGGCTGTCCGGTTTCCTCCAGGATGACGCGCGCCCCCCAGGGCGAGCACACCACGTGGAGAATCGACCCCTGCGCGGCGAGCGCCGAGAGCAGTCGGAGCGCATAGATGGCGCCCGATGCGCCGGTGATGCAAACCAGATGCCGCGCCATTTACTATAGATTACAACAGATAGGTATCGATCGCAACGCCGGCGAGCATGATCAGCGGAAGGATTTCGTTGATTCCGTAGGCGGCGATGCGAATATGGCGTTCCGTGCCCTTCCGGGAAATGATGTGTTCCGAGGCGAGCAGCGCGCCGAAGACGGCCAGGGCGGCGGCGCTGGCGATGCCCGGCCCCTCGGCGCGTCCGGCCGCGGCATCGCGGAAAAGGAAAATACCCGCCATGCCGACCAGGGCGGCGGCATGCGTGGCGGAGGCGATCGCGCGCGCGCCCCTGAGTCCGAATCGCGCGGGGACGGAATAAAGGCCCTCGCGGCGGTCGAACTCGATGTCCTGCGTGGCGTACAGGATGTCGAAGCCAGCCACCCACAGGGCGACACCCGCGGTCAGCGGCAGGAAGCGCCACTCGATCCTGCCCGCGATGCCCAGGAAGGCGCCGAGCGTGGCCGCCGAGCAGGTGACACCAAGCCACCAGTGGCAGAGCCAGGTGAAGCGCTTAGTGTAGGAGTAGCCGAAGACCAGCACGCCCGCGAGCGGCAGCAGGGCGACGCAGAGCGGGTTCAGCATGGCCGCCGAGACGACCAGGAGCGCGAGCATCGCCACCGTGAAGGCGACCAGGGCGCGGGGCGACAGGGTGCCGGCCGGCAGGTGGCGGCCGGCGGTGCGGGGGTTGCGCGCGTCGATGCGGCGGTCGATCAGGCGGTTCAGGGCATTGGCGGCGTTGCGCGCGCCGGCGGCGGCCAGGACGATCCACAGGAGGTCCGCCAGGTCGGGCCTGCCATTCGTGACCAGGATCACCGCCATGACCGCGAAGGGCAACGAGAAGAGGGTGTGGCGGATCATCACCGCCTCGCCGATGCGCCCGAGGGTGCCGGGTGCGGGCACATGCGCGGCCGCCCTACCGCGCCGGTCGCCGGACGCGCTGTTTCGCGGAGCGCTCATGCGAATCCGTATTCCTTCCAGCGGCGGTCCACCAGGTCGATGATGTCGGCGCTCATCTCGAGGGCTTCGGGCCATTCGCGGCTGTGCCCCTCTTCGGGAAGCTTGCGCGTCGCGTCCACGCCCAGGCGCGTGCCGTAGCGCGGGGTGGGGGATGAGTGGTCCAGGGCATCCAGGGGGCCGTCGGAGAGTACCAGATCGCGCCGCGCGTCGATGTTGTTGAACACGCGCCATGCCACCAGCGACATGTTCGAAAGGTCCACTTCCTCGTCGACCACGACGATGAGCTTGGTGTACATCATCTGGCCCATGCCCCAGAGGAAATTCATCACCTTGCGGGCGTGGCCCGGGAAGCGCTTGCGGATGGAGACGACGACGCAGTTGTGGAACACGCCTTCGAGGGGCATGGCCAGGTCGCGGATTTCCGGGCAGATCTGCTTCAGCAGGGGCAGGAAGAGGCGCTCGGTGGCCTTGGCCATGTAGCAGTCTTCCTTCGGAGGTATGCCGACCACCAGCGCGGGGTAGACCGGATTTTTCCGCCGGGTGATGCGCTGCAGGTGGAACACCGGATACTGGTCGGGCAGCGAGTAGAAGCCGGTGTGGTCCCCGAAGGGGCCCTCCATCCGGGATTCCGATGGATCCACATAGCCTTCGAGCACGAATTCGGCATCGGCGGGCACCAGGATGCCGGAGAGCGTGGCCTTGGCCACTTCGGCGGGCTTGCCGCGCAGGAAGCCCGCGAACATGGCTTCCCAGATGCCTTCGGGCAGGGGGGCGGTCGACGAGTA
>CAYRXK010000024.1:3436-30881 GCA_964428265.1 uncultured Treponemataceae bacterium | reverse complement strand
AGGCGGCCAGCCCCGTCCGGGGCGTCTGGATCAGCCCCGAAGCCGCGCTCGTGGCGCGTGCCGGGGGCGATTTTCAGGGCTCAGTAGCCGCCCTTGGCGTCCCGCGGTTTCCTGGATTTCTTCAGGAGCTTCCTGGCGAGCGCCTTCTGCTTGCGATTCTTGATCGTGGAGGGCTTTTCGAAATATTCCCGCTTTTTCCACTCGCGGATGATGCCTTCCTTTTCGACCATGCGCTTGAAGCGCTTGATGGCCTTTTCGAGCGGTTCGCTCTCGTCTACGATGATCTGGCGAATAGTAATCACCTCCCTTCCGATCAGGCGCATAATTCTACGCAATGGCGGATTCTTGTCAAGAGGAGGGCACCGGATCCCGCGTCAGGAAGAATTCCGGATCCACCGGGACTTCCCCCACCCGCAGTTCCCAGTGCAGGTGGGGACCGGTGGAGAGCCCGGTGCTGCCTACCGTGCCGATGGGCCGGGCAGCCGCCACCAGGGCTCCGGCGGCGACCGAGATCGCATCGAGGTGCATGTAGATCGAGAAGAGGCCCGGCAGGTGCTCGATCACGATGGTGTTGCCGGTGAGGATCCGCAGGTCGGCGAACACCACGCGACCCGGCGCGCAGGCCATGACCGGGGTGCCCGCGGGCGCGGCCAGGTCCAGGCCGCCGTGGATCGATGTGTCGGTGCCGCCGCCCTCGTAACGGTAGCGCCTGCGGTCGCCGAAACCGGAGGTCACGCGCCAGGTGCCCAGGGGGCGGTTCATGGTCGTGTCGAGATATCGCGCGCCGGGATCGGCCTGCCTGAACAGGACGGCGAATTCCCGGGTCTGCTCCTCGCGCCGGGGATCGGGGGCGGCGCGCAGAGAGGTGTTCTCCCTGCCCAGGGGGATTTCTTCGGCGGCGAATGTCCGCCCGACGATCCCGAGGGGGCGTTCGCCGGCCAGCCGTTCGCCGGAGCCGGTCAGGAACTCGGCGATTATGCGCGCTTCTCCTGGGCCCATGGTCGATGGTATGGCGAGGATGGCACCCTGGCGATCGCCGAGCGCGAAGCCCCGCGCTCGTGAGACAAGGGCACCCTTCGGGCCGCGCAGTTCGGCGGACACGAGGGTGACCCCGGACGCGCTCGACCATACGAAGACGGGATCGCCGGGGCGGGCTTCGGCGGCTGCCGAAAAGTCGGGAGCCGGCTGGGCGCGCAGGGGAATCGCCGCGACCAGGAGCATGCCCAGGAACATTCCGAGAAACATGCCCTGGTACATCCGTGACGCGGACAGGGAGGCCGCCCGGGGCGCAAATCCGCCGGGGACGCGCGGAATGCCTTTTGCAATCATCCTTTGCTGTTTATACTGTTCGCAGGGAGCGGTCAATGATATTCACCCTCGGTAATCTGGTCGTACTCATGGTCGTGCTCGCCATGTTCGGCGTCTATCATCGTATCACGATGAACAATCGTTCGCTGGACAAGGTCAGGAAGCTCGGCGACCGTCTCCAGCGGGAACTGGCCGAATACGCCGACAGGCGCGCCGAAGACCTGAAGGCATACGGGATTGAACTTGATGTGCAGCAGCAGGCCGCCAAGGTCGCGCTGGAACGCCTCTCCGCGGTGCAGCAGGCCGTGGCGGAGCGCGCGCAGGAGATCGGCGATATAGAAAAGCGCCTGCAGGAATACGATACCGTGCTGTCCAAGCTGGTTGAAATGACCGCCCGGGTGGATGAAAACCTGCTTCGGGTACAGGGCCAGGGCGAGTTCGCCCAGAACGTCAACCGCAAGGTGGATGCCGCCCGCAAGGGCCTGGACGCGGTGGAGCGCGAACTCCCGCTGCTGCGCGAATCCTTCGCCGCCGATGCGGAGCGCGCCATCCAGGGTTTCAGGGCCGAAGTGCTCGACGGGCTGAAGGCAAGCCTGGCGGACATGACGGCGGCGCTGGAAAAATCCCTCGCCGCATCGTCGCAGGCGCTCGCGAGGGCCGAGTCGGCCGCAGCATCGATCGACGGCACCTACGAAGCCTCGCTGGCGCGCGCCCGCGAAAAGGCGTCAAATCTGGAGGACGAAGCCTTCCGCGCCCTCAGGGAAGCATCCGAGATAAAGGCCTCGCGCCTGCGCGAGATGATCGACGAACGCCTGTCATCCGTGGTCGCCGAAACCCGCGGATCGGCCGAACGGCTCCGCGAGGAACTTTCGGCGTTCCGCGCGGCATGGGACGCGGAATCGGGCGCCCTGCGCGAAAAACTTTCCGCGCGGCTGGCGGACTACGAATCCGACCTCTTCGGAGGCCTGGCCGAACGCCGGAACGGCATCCTGCAGCGCCTGGACGCCTGGTCGGCCGATCTGGACGCGCGGGTGGAAACCCTGACCAACGAGACGCTGGAACGGCGCGCGGCCGAGGAAGACGCCGCGCGCGAACGGCTCGCCGCCTTCGAAACGGAGATGAACGAGCGGCTGCGCGCGATCCGGGACCAGCTGCCTACGGCCTGATGGCCGCATCCAGCGCGGTCTCGACCATCGTCATGAAGGTTTTCTGGCGTTCCTCTGAACTGGTGGCCTCTCCGGTAACCAGGTGGTCGGACACGGTCAGGATGGACAGCGCCTGCACGCCGTACTTCGCCGCGAGGGTGTAGAGCTCGGCGGTTTCCATCTCGACCCCGAGCACGCCGAAGCTCGCCCAGAGTTTCCACTGTTCCGGATCCTCGGTATAGAACGAATCCGACGAGAGGACCTGGCCGACGTAGGGCTTGAGTCCGCGCTCGACCGCGACATCGTACGCCGCCTTCAGCAGCGGGAAGGACGCGGTGGCGGCGAAGTCCATGCCGCGGAACCTCACCTTGTTGACCGCCGAATCGGTGCTGGCCGACATGGCCATGATCAGGTCGCGTATCTTCACCTCGGCGCGCATGCCGCCGCAGGTTCCGACGCGGATGAGCTTGCGGACGCCGTAGTTGCGGATCAGTTCGTTCACGTAGATCGAGAGGCTGGGCATGCCCATGCCCGTTCCCATGACGGACACGCGCTCGCCCTTGTAGATGCCGGTGTAGCCGAACATGTTGCGCACCTGGTTGAACTGCTGTGCATCCTGGAAATAGCGCTCGGCGATGAACTTGGCCCGCAAGGGGTCTCCGGGGAGTAGGATCCGCTCGGCTATCTGGCCTTCCTGGGCGGAAATGTGAATACTCATGGTTGCCTGCCTCCGTTTTTGCGTATCCGGCGCCGCTTCGCGACCGGGTGCGAAAGTATAGCTCCGGGAGGGCCGATTGGACCAGTACGTGATTCTGTTCGAAGACGACGACATTCTCGTGGCGAACAAGCTCGCCCCCATTCCCGTCCAGAAGGACAAAAGCGGCGACGCGAGCCTGCAGGAAATGCTCCAGGCGGCGCGGGGCGGAAGCAGGATGGAAGCCACCCACCGGATCGATCGCCGCACCTCCGGGATCGTGCTGTTCGCGCGCACCGCCTTCGCGGTATCCGCGCTCGACGCCGCGTTCAGGGAGCGCAGCATCAGCAAGCGCTATGTCGCCTGCGTCGAGCGCGAACCGCAGCCGCCGGCCGGCCGTCTCGAGCACCTGATCGTGTTCGATCGCCGGTCCAACCATTCGAAAGCGATCGCACCGCAGGCCGCCGTGCCGAAGGACGCCTCGCCCGCATCGCTCGAGTACCGCCTCGCCTGCCGATCCGAACGCTACTTTTTCCTCGACGTGACGCCGGAAACCGGCCGCCACCACCAGATCCGCGCGCAGTTGTCGGCGGCGGGCTGGCCCATACGCGGCGACCTGAAATACGGCGCGCGCCGCAGCTGCAAGTCGGGCCGCATCATGCTGCACGCGCGCGCCATCGAGTTCATGCACCCCCGGAGCGGCGCTTCGCTTGGCTTCGAAGCGCCCTTCCCCGAGGATGAACCGCTCTGGGCGGCGTACCGCCCGGAACCGGTTCAATGATCGCTCAACGCCGGGCCATGCCCGCCGCCACCTCCAGAAGGGGGCGCAGCGGCTTGGCCGTGCCGGTCACCGCCTCGATGATCGCGAGGTTCTCGAGGCCGCGCTCTCCTTTCATGATCGGGACGAGTCCGGAGGCGTAGACCTCGCAGATCGCCTCGATACCTTCTACCCTGTACCGCAGCACACCTTCCTTTTCCGCCCAGACGCTCGCCTCGAGGCTGGCCTGCCCTTCCGCGTCGCCGTCCACGGGAGCCTTGTAGGTTACGGGATTGCGTCCGCCGGGCGCATACTCGCCGCGCGACCAGTCCGCGATGGTGTAGCCCGACACCGACCCGGGAGGATCGCCGGGCTCCGCGCCCCAGACCCGCAGGGAGCCGTCAGCCTGGCGCGAATAGCTGCGGATCACGCCCCGTTCGTCCAGTCGCGCGATACCGTCCTTGATGTCCAGCGCCGCCCTGCGCGGCGCGTCCATGGGGCTGGCGCCGCTGCTCTGCGTAAAGGGTTTTTCGTGCAGGTAGGTGGTGCTGCCGGCGCGCGGGAAATTCCAGGCGGCCACGTCCTTTTCTCCGCCCAGACCCCGTTCGGACACGATCGCCCCCGATATCCAGCCGCCCGGCAGGGTCAGGAAACGGTACACGAGGGTGTCGTAGCCGTATGCCTGCAGGAAACGGTGATCCGTGAACCGGTACACCAGCAGGGCTTCGTCCGCGCCGCCGCGTATCGCCGGCAGCGAGGCGGCCGCCTCGGGACGCGGCGCGTCCTGCCGGACGACCGCGGCCTGCACCGCCAGCGCGCCGGTACCGTCACGCAACGCCCCATCGCGCGGCGAGCCGTCCCGGGCGGAAACCGGCACGTCCACGGAGGCCCCGAGCGAAGCGGCCATCCGGTTGCCTCCGCCGCAGCCCGCCAGCAGGAAGAAGCCCGGCATCACCGACACGGCTAACATCGCGGCCAGCCCAAGTTTGGCGGACATTCCCAGTTTGGCGACCAGCCCAAGTTTGGCGGACATTCCCAGTTTGGCGGGCATGCCCGCCCTCCGCAGCGCCCCGGCCTGCGCCGGGGTGCCGTTCTTCATGCTTGTTTCGATCGGCATCCCGGCCTCCTTCAGCGGTCGCCCCTGACGCGGATCGACGCCCTGGCCGCATTGTCCGACATGCGGTCAGCCATTATATCGTTCGCGATCCGGGCGATATCTGCCTGGTTCAGCACGAGGCAACCGTAGGATTGCGAAGTGGCGAAGGGCTTGCTGTTGGCGTGCAGCCCATAGCCGGTATCGGGCAGGGTGCCCAGCCAGCTGCGGCCGCCGCGGCCGTCGGGACCGTACACGTCGACCATGCCGACGGCATTGGTGGAAATCATGAACGGACCATAGGCGTCGGCGGTCGCCCGCACCGCGCCGATTTCCCAATATCCCGAGGGAAATGCCGCGGGCCGGGAACTGAGGTCGGAGTACCCTTCCGACATTCGTCTGCCGGCTTCGGTGGGCATGTAAGGCGCGCGGTCGGTGTCGACCAGGCGGTTGTGCACCTCCACCGAATAGCGTTCCACCGGCGGGATGCGCCCGAGGCGGGCCTCGTACTCGTTCGAGATGATGTCCACCTCGATCCTGTCGCGGGCGGGGTTCAGCCGCATGCGGACATCGCCGCCGGAAATGAGCGCGGCCTCGCCCTCGGGTATGGGTATGCCCGGGAAGGCCGCGAAGGGAGAGTCCGCGTGGGGTGAAGCCGCCACCGCTCCCGCCATGAATACCGCTCCTCCGGCGAAGAGCGCCGCTGCCAGAAACCTGAATCCGCGAATCGTTTTGTGCATGTGCACCTCCATGGGTATACACGCGCGTGGAGGGCGTTTCCGATTCAGGATTCGGACGGGAAAATCAGAAGACCGGAGCGGTAGCTTCGCCCGACCGGGGCGCCCGGAAATTGAGCAGGCTCCATTGCATGAAGGCGGGTCCGCCATGCCCGGCGGGTTCCACGAGCAATTCGGAAATGCCGCAGTTCGAGGTGGGAAACAGGGGAAGCCAGGACCGCGCGCCGAAGGTGCTGCGCAGCATCCATTGTATGAGGCCGCCGTGCGAGACGCAGGCGACGCTGCGCGCGCCGGAGAGCGCCCGTTCGCGCAGGGCGGTCCAGGAATCGACGGCGCGGGCGTACATGCGCGACGAGTGTTCCGCTCCCGGCACGGCATCCCAGCTTTTGTGGAAGAATTCCGCGGCGACCCCGGGGTGCGCCCGCTTGGCTTCCTCGACATCCAGGCCGGAAAAGATGCCGGTGTCCACTTCGGCCAGGCTTTCGATCCTTTCGGGTTCGAGGCCGCATTGCGCGCCGATAATGCGCGCCGTCTCGTACGCGCGGATCTGGGGGCTGCAGAGCAGGACTTCGGGCTTTCTGGCGGCGAGCCACTCGCCCGCCGAAGCCGCCTGCGCCCTGCCCTGCTGGTCAAGCGGAAATTCCATCCTGCCCTGGTAGATCCTGCGGGCGTTGCCCTCGCTCTGGCCATGCCTGATGACGAAAAAGCTGACCGTGTGCGGCAGCATCCGGAAAAATTCGCCGTCCACGATCCTGCCGAGGCGCGCCTTGAGTTCGGGTTCGGTCAGTTCGGCCGAAGCCAGTTCGATTCTGGGATACATGGTCGCTGAGTATGCCCGATGAATGGAGGGATAGTGAAGCGGGGCCGGGCGGAGCTGGCTCCGCATGGTTCGAGCCCGCCGGCCCGGCCCGCCGCCAGGGTCATTTCGCGATGAGGCCCGTGATCATGCCGCCGGCCACTTCGATGCAGGTGGCGTTGACCGCGTCGTTCGAAGTTCCCCACACGATGGCGTCGGCGATTTCGTCCGGTTCTATCAGGCGGCCGAGATTGACGCCTTTCAGTATGTTGGCGAGCGCGCCCTGGTCCATGCCCTTGACCATCGGCGTGCCGACGTAGCCGGGCGCGACGGAATTCACGCGGATGCCGGTGATGCCCTTCATGTGGAATTCGCCGACCAGGATTTTCGGCCAGAGGGCGACCGCGGCCTTGGTGGACGAATAGTTGATCTGCCCGACGCCGCCTTCCTTCTGGATCGAGGAGATCGTCCAGAGGCAGCCCTTCCACTTGTTGTTTACCATGCGGATCGCGGCTTCGCGGAGGGTGATGAAGGTGCCGACGAGATTAACTTCCACGACGGCGCGGAAATCGGCCG
Organism: uncultured Treponemataceae bacterium; assembly: GCA_964428265.1. Taxonomy (GTDB): domain Bacteria; phylum Spirochaetota; class Spirochaetia; order Treponematales; family Rectinemataceae; genus CAYRXK01. Next base: position 23,775 of record CAYRXK010000024.1, on the reverse strand, counting down.
AGGAGAGCGCCTTCTTGACCTTGCCGGTTTCCCTGTCGGTGGAAATCATGAGGCCGTCCTTGATGATGCCGGCGCAGGGGACCACCACGTTGATGGCGCCGAATTTCTCGACGGCGAAATCCATCAGGGCGGCGACATCCTCGTCCGACGTCACGTTCGCGATCCTGCCGTCAGCCTTGCCGCCCGCGGCCCTGATCGCCGCCACCACGCGGTCGATGCCCGCCTGGTTCATGTCGCCGATGACCACGCTGGCGCCTTCCCTGGCCAGCCTCATGGACATCGCCTCGCCTATGCCGCTCGCGCCGCCGGTGACGACGGCGACAGATCCGGACAGATTCATGGAAACCTCCGATCGGAAACTTATTGATTGACCGCGGTCAATGACCGTGTATAATGACCTTGGTCATCCTACGCCCGTCCGGCCTCCTTGTCAAATGATTTTGCGCGGGCCGGTCCAGCGGGCCGGTCCGCGCTTGCGCGGAGGGGCGTTTTCGGATAGCCTGATCGGCGCATCACGACGGCGGTAACGGATATGAGCTCGAACACCATGCGGCAGCGGCAGGCGCAGGCCACCAAGGCGATCCTCTTCGAAAGCGCGATCCGCCTCTTCAGGGAAAAGGGCTACGACGCCGTGACCATAGAGGACATCACCAGCCTCGCCGGCACCTCCAAGGGCAGCTTCTACACCTACTTCCGCACGAAGAGCGGCATAATCATAGAAGAATTCCGCGCCATAGACGATTTCTACGTGCGCTGGCGGAAGAACCAGAAACGCAACGCCTCGGCGCGCGACCGGATGCTGACCTTCGTGCGCGCCCAGATGCGCCACGTGCGGGACAAGGTGGGCCTGCAGATGCTCAAGCTCCTGTACGCCAACAACATCATCGAACCCTCGACGGAAAAAATCCTGATCGATTCGTCGCGCTACCTGCAGACCCTGGTGGTGGAACTCATCGCCGAAGGCCAGGCTTCGGGAGAGTTCAGGAAAGATATTTCCGCGGACAGGCTGGCCACGCTGGTCAACCGCTCGTTCCGCTCGGTATTCCTCGATTGGTCCATATCGAACGACGCGTTCGACCTGGTGAAGGAAGGCGTGGATTTCTGCAGGAATTTCGTGCTGCCCGCCATAGGGAGCGGAGCGGAACGGCGGGCGCGGGACGATTCCGGCGAGCCCGCCGCCGACTAGGGAAAGGCCCGCCGCACCCCGGCGGCGGGCTTCACGCACGACGCGTCAGGACGAAACGAAGGTCTCGCTGCCCCGGTTGAAATACTTGTTCACCACGAAGAGCGCTATTCCCGTGACCAGAAGCAGGATGGTGGACATCGCGCTGGCGGTTCCGAAGTAGCCGTCGACCACCGACAGGTAAATCTTGATGGGCATGGTCATCGTCTTGCCGACGTACAGCAGGATCGAGGCCGACAGTTCGTTCATCGAAGTGACCCAGCTCATGATGGCGCCGGAGATGATGCCCGCGCGCATCAGGGGCAGGGTGACGGTGCGGAAGGTGCGCCCCGGAGGCGAGCCGAGGTTGATGCCCGCCTCCTCCAGCGAAGGATCGATCTGCTTCAGGATCGAGGCCGCGGACCGCACCGAGTACGGTAGTCGCCTGATGAAATAGGTCATGATGATGATGGTGGCGGTGCCCGCGAGGAAGAGCGGCTTGCGGTTGAAGGCCACGATGAAGCCGATGCCGAGCACGGTGCCCGGTACGATGTAGGGGATCATCAGCAGGGGATCGAGCACTTTCACCGGCAGGGTGCGGCGCCGCGCGAGGATGAAGCCGAGCAGGGTGCCGATCGTGGCGATGAGGATGACCGCGATGAAGGAAAAGAGGAAGCTGTTGGCGACGGTCTTGGGCACGATGAAGAAAATCTCGCGGTAGCTGTCAAGGCTGAAGCCCGGCACGAACACGGGGCCGTTGGTCTTCTTGAAGCTGAAGAACACGATGACGGCCAGCGGCAGGGTGGACAGGCCGACGATGAAGTAGCAGACCGCGTGCGCGAGGAAGGATTTCATGCCCGCCAGGCGCTTCACCAGCGGCCGGTTCACGAGCATGCTGGAATATTTGCGCCGCGAGGAAACCCACTGCTGCAGCACGATGATGACCGAGGCGCAGAGCATCAGGATGATGGACACGGTTGAGGCCATGCCCGGGCGTTCGCTGATCTCGCTGGTGTAGAGGTTGTAGGCCAGCGTGGGAAGCACGAGGTAGTTGCCGCCGATGATCATGGGCGTGCCGAAATTCGACAGCGACATCATGAAGGCGATGAGCGCGCCGCCGGTGACCGAGGGCGCCACGAGGGGCAGCGTGACCCTGAAGAAGGTGCGCGAGGATTTGGCGCCCAGGTTCTCCGACGCCTCCTCGAGCGAGCGGTCGATGGTGGTGAGGGCTCCGGCGGTCATCAGCGAGATGAAGGGATAATACTGCAGGGCGTCGGCCAGGATGATGCCCACGGGGCCGTAGATCGGCGGCAGGTTTATGCCGATCGAGGTGAAGGCCAGCCTCAGGAAGCCGTTGCGCCCGAGCATGGTGACCCATGAATAGGCGCCGATGAAGGGCGGCGACAGGAGCGCGAGCACCGCCAGCGTGTTCAGCAGGGCCGACCCGCGGATGCGGTACCGCGTGGTGAAAAAGGCCAGCGGTATGCCGAACAGGAGCGACACCGCGGTGGTGGAGACCGCCACGACCATGGAATGCCCGAAGGCGCGCAGGTAGTAGGCGCGGCCGAAAAACTCCTTCCAGTTGGCGAAGGAAGTGACGCCGGTTTCCTTGTCGGTGAAGCTGTACCTGAAAATGTCGAAAAGGGGGTAGATCAGGAACACCGCCACGAGGGCGAAGCCCGCCAGCGTGACGATTGTCCAGATGTCGGAGCGCCGCCTGGACAGGGTCATGGCCTGCCCTCCCCCCCGAGCGCCTTGCCGGATTCGGGATCGAAGAGCATGCAGACCGCGGGCGGGACGGAGAACGACACCTCGCTGCCCGCCCCGGGGATGTCGTCCCTGCGCGGCCGATGGCGCTCGACGACGAGCCTGAGGCCGTCCACGTCCAGTTCCAGGCTCGCCACGGTGCCGAGGAAGCTCGCGTTCAGCAGGGTGCCGGAGAGCGCCACGCCGCGCGCCGCCTGCGAAGAGGCCCCCTGCGCGCCTGCGGAATCGCCCGAACAGGCATCGCCTGATTCCACGGCGTCCTCGGGCCGGAAGGCCAGGACCGCCCTGGCCAGCCCGTCGGTGCCCGCGGAGGGAACCTGCACGCGGAATGCGCCGGAGCTCGCCCATCGCAGGCCATGACCCGCCGAATCGCCCAACTCGACATCGATCGTGTTGATCTTGCCGACGAAGGTGGCGACAAAAAGGTTGACCGGGTGCTTGTAGATGTCCCAGGGGGCGCCCACCTGCTGGATGCGGCCCTTGTTGACCACGGCGATGCGGTCGGAGATGACCAGGGCTTCCTCCTGGTCGTGCGTGACGTACACCGCGGTTATGCCCAGGGCTTTCTGCACCGCGCGTATCTCGTCGCGCATGTCGACGCGGAGCTTGGCGTCGAGGTTGGAGAGCGGCTCGTCGAACAACAGGACGCGCGGCCGTATGGCCATCGCGCGGGCCAGGCCGACGCGCTGCTGCTGGCCGCCGGAAAGCTGGTCGGGCGTGCGGGATTCATAGCCCTCGAGGTGCACGTTCTTCAGCGCCTCGCGGACGCGCTGGTCTATTTCGGCGCGCGGAAGCTTGCGCACGCGCAGGCCGTACGCGACGTTTTCGTATACGGTCATGTGCGGGAACACGGCATAATTCTGGAACACCATGCCGGTGTTGCGCCGGTACGCGGGCACGTCGTTGACCACTTCGTCGCCGAGGCGGACATCGCCGCGGTCCTGCCGGTAAAAGCCGGCGATCGTGCGGAGCAGGGTGGTCTTGCCGCAGCCGGACGGGCCCAGCAACGTGAAGAATTCGCCTTCACGGATTTCGAGGTTGACGTCCGCCAACGCCACGACGCTGCCGAAATCCTTTTCAAGGTCGGAAATTTTTATTGAGGTCATGCGTGTTCCCCGGTGCGATTGGAATGACAAGCCGGAAGGTGAAAAGCCGGGGAAGGGCGCAACCGCCCCTCCCCGGCTTTGCGGAAATGATCAGAGTCCGAGATCCATCTTGAGGTCGACGAATTTCTTGACGAAGGCCTTGTTGTTTTCGGCGGCCCACTTGAAATCGTAGGCGACGGTCTTGATGGTGGAAAGGTCGGGCAGGCCCTTGGGGTTCTTCGCGTCGGTGCGGACCGGCCTGCGGTTCATCTTTTCGACCAGGACTTCCTGGGTGGGCTTGGAAAGGCACCAATCGATGAAGGTCTTGGCGTTGGCCAGGTTGGGCGCGCCCTTCAGAAGGGCGATGCCGTCGGGCGCGGCCACGGTGCCGTCGACCGGGTAGACGATGACCACCGGTCCGCCCGCCTGGACGTACCTGAAGGCGTTATCTTCGAGCGTGAGGCCCACGGAGCGCTCGCCGTCGTTGACGAACTTGGGAACGCCGCCGGAGGAGGCGGAGATCCACATGTTCTTCATGATGTTCTTGTAGACGTCCCAGCCCTCGGATTCGCCGTATACCTTCAGGACGTTGGCCAGCTGCATGTAGGAGGAGCCGGACTTGTCGGCCGCGGCCGAGCAGACGTTATTCTTGAAGCGGGCTTCGGTCAGGTCCTTCCAGGTTTTCGGGTACTTGTCCGGGGTGAGCATCTTCGTGTTGACCACGAAGACGTTCATGATGCCGGTGTAGGGCAGCCAGTTCGTGCCGACCTTGTACACGTTGGCGATCTTGTCCCAGTCCTTCGGGGTGTAGGGAGCGAGGATGGCGTTTTCGGCCTCGAGCTGTTCGCCGCCGATGGACCAGATGACGTCGGCCTGCGGATTCGCGAGTTCGGCCTTGGCGCGCTTGATGATGTCGCCCGAACCCATCTTGACGACCTCGAGCTTGATGCCGGTTTCCTTTTCGAACAGCGGAACCAGGGCGTTGATGATGGTTTCCTCGTGTGCGGAGTAGACGACGACCTTGCCGCCGGCCGCCCAGGCCGATGCCGCGACGAGGGTGCACAGGAGCACGACGAAAAGCTTTTTCACGATTTTCCTCCCCTTTGTATCGGAGTTCTCTCCGAAACTTTGTCTTTCATCATGGTACTACATTTTCGATGAGCGTGCGCAGGTTTGTGCTGTTTTTATCGAAATGGGCGGCGCCGAAGCCCAGGGAACGCGCCGCCTCGCAGTAGGCGGGGACGTCGTCGATGTAGAGGCAGCGCTCGGCAGGCAGCCCGGAATAGCGCAGCAGGGCCTGCCAGATGCCCGGATGCGGCTTCATGACGCCGACCTTGTACGACAGGATGTGCAGTTCGGGGATGCTGGCGAGCGTCTCGTTTCCGAAAATCATGCGGGCGTGCAGGAACGAGGTGTTGGACAGGATGAAGGTGCGCTTGCCCTTCTCCGCCGCGAACCTCAATCCTTCCTCGCCCTCCGGATAGGGCTTGATGATCCGCGAGAAGTCCGCGGTGAACTCGTCGTAGGAATAGTCCGGATCGAGGTCGAGCATCGCCCGCACGCGGGCGAAATAGGCGCGCGAGTCCATCCTGCCCGTTTCGAAGGAATGCTCTAGCTCGCCGCCCCAGAGCGCGGCGTCGATGGTTTCGGGCGCCAGCGCGCAGTGCCCCGAGGCGGCGCGGGCGAAGGCCATGCGGTCCAGCCCGCAGAGCACGTTGCCGAAATCGAACACGATCGCGTCGTACATCGCATGTCTCCTCGGGATCAGGGGGCGGGCGGAGCCCACTCGATATTGCGTTCGGAAAACCGCGCGTCCAGGGCGCGGAAGTAGTCCGCTTCGGCGAACGCGGGCGTGAACGCGGCTCGGGCGGCGCGTGCGCGCGCTCCGCCATCGGCACCCAGGTCGAACGCGGCCAGCGCCAGGATCAGGGCGGGTTCGCCGTAGGCGCGCTCCGGATCGCAGGCTTCGAAGGCGGACGAGTGGATCGTGCCGGAAAAGCCCGACCACTCGAGCTGGGCGGTGGGCACCAGGCTGGCGACGTCGCCGATGTCGTCCGACGCGAAACCTCGACCCTGGAACCTGATCATGTCGGGCGGCGCGATTTCGCAGGCGGCGCGGTAGAGCACATCTCCGACTTCGGGCGAGGGATTGAAGGGCTGGTAGCCGGGCGTGTCGATGATGCGGACCGAGGCGCCCATCGCGATGGCGCCCGCGGCGAAAGCGCGGTCGACCTTGGCGGATGCGTCCGCGATGGCCTGGTGATTGGCGCCGCGGACGTAGGTTTCGATGACGGCGCGGTCGGGCACGGTGTTCACGATGGTGCCGCCCTCGCGCAGGATGGGATGCACGCGGACATGGTCGTCGTCGCGGAAGGTTTCGCGCTGGGCGTGGATGGCCTGCAGGGCGAGGGTTGCGGCGCCGAGGGCGTTCACGCCGCGGTCGGGCTGGGCGCCTGCGTGCGCGGCCTTTCCGGTGAAGACGGCTTTCTTGGCGACGAAGCCGTTCATCGCGCTGTTCACGTTGCCGCGGCGGTCGGGCGCGTTTTCGGCGGAATGGTACTTGAGGACGCAGGCCGCGCCGGAGAAGGCGCCGAGCCGGATGAGTTCCTGCTTGCCCGAGAGGTAGCGGATCCTGCCTGAGGCGCGGAGTTCGAGCCGGCGCTCCAGTTCGACATATTCCTCGGCCGGCGTGGTGAGGAAGGTGAGCCTGAAGCCCTCGCGGTCGGGGGCGCCGGAGCGGACGAGGGCCCCGAAGGCGGCGAGCATGACGGCCATCTGCGCGTGGTGGCCGCAGGAGTGCATGACGCCGCCGGGCGCGCCGGCGGTGGGCAGGGCGTCCATGTCTGCCAAAAGGATGATTTCCGGCGCGCCCGCGGGCCCCGCGGTGGCGCGGACGCCTGAGAGCGCCAGGCCGGTTTCGGGGGCCAGGCCGAGGGAGGTGAGTTCCGCGGCGAGGATGGCCGCGGCAGCCTGTTCGTTGAAGCCGGTTTCCGGCACCGCGGCGAGGCGGTCTGCGAGTTCGCGCGTCCGCGCCGAGGAGGCGGCGACAAGGTCGCGAAGGGTATCCCGGAGCGGGGAGTGCGTGGGCATGTCCAGGATCGTAGTACGCCGCGCGGGCGCGGACAAGATGCGGGGCGGAGGAATGTCGCGCGAGGCAGCGGTACCGGCAAGGGGAAGCGGCATCGGGCATCTTCACAATCCGCGATCGCCATGCTAGCCTTTCGGCTCCGCCGCCCAGGCGGATATAAGGAGAAGTACGATGAAACGAATCGCACCGCTGTTCGCGCTCTTGCTCGCGTTGCTCGTGGCCATGCCCGTCGCCGCCGCAGGCCCCGCCAAGGCCAGCGTGTTCCTGCTCATCTCCGGTTCGCTCGGAGACAAGGGCTTCAACGACTCGGCCAAGGCCGGCCTCGACATGATCAAGGCCAAGTTCGGCGACCGGGTCACCACCAAGTTCACCGAACTGGGGTCGGACACCGCCAAGATGAACCCCGCGCTCGAGGATGCCGGCGCCGAGGGCTACAACGTGGTTCTCTGCTCCAACAACTTCAACAACGCCGTCGCCCAGATCGCGCCGCTCTACCCGAAGACCCTCTTCGTGATGTACGACGGCTGGCTGGCCAAGGCGCTGCCCAACGTGCACGCCATCCAGTTCAAGAACTCCGAGGCCGGATACCTGGCCGGAGCCCTCGCCGGCCTGGTGACCAAGTCGCAGACCATCAGCTCCAAGCTTAACTCCGACAACGTCATCGGCTTTATCGGCGGCCGCGAACTGACCGGCATCAACGACTTCCTGGTCGGCTACATCGCCGGCGCGCAGAAGGTGAACCCCTCGGTCAAGGTGGTGTTCAACTATGTGAACTCCTTCACCGACACCGCCAAGGCCAAGGACCAGTCGCTGATCCAGTACAACAACTACAAGGCCGACGTGATCTACCACGCCGCCGGCCGCGCGGGCCTGGGCACCTTCGACGCCGCGGTGGAAACCGGGCGCTTCGCCATCGGCGTGGATACCGACCAGGCATCCCTCTTCCCGAACGAACCCAAGAAGGTCGACCTGATCCTCACCTCCACCATGAAGCGCGTGGACCTGACCCTTTTCAACGCGGTCGACCGCTACATGGGCGGCGAGGCCACCGGCGGCAAGCAGGAATACATCGGCGCCAGGGAAGGCGCGATCGCGTACGCGCCCTTCAACAAGGCCGTTCCCGCCGCGATGCAGAAGGATCTGGAGAAGGTCGTCACCGACATCAAGGCCGGATCGGTGAAAATCCCCTCCGCCTTCGATATGTCGCAGGACGAGATCAACAAGATGCGCGAGTCCGTGAACGCCGCGAAGAAATAACCGTGCAGGCCGGCGCGTCCTTTGCGGGCGCGCCGGCGGGACGGGAATCCGGGCTGCGGAAAAGCGGGACGCTTGGCCGTACGCCCGGTTTTTTTCATGCAAGGGAAACCGGAGGACAGGGTGGACTACATTCTCCAGACCAAGGGCCTTTCGAAGGTCTACGCCAACGGAACCGCCGCGAACAAGCGCGTGGATTTCGGCCTGAAGGCGGGCGAGATCCTCGGCCTGGTGGGCGAGAACGGCGCGGGCAAATCGACGCTGATGAAGGTGCTGTACGGCGAGGAAGCGCCATCGTCGGGCGAAATCCTGCTGGACGGCAAGCCGGCGCGCTTCGGGTCGTCGCAGGATGCGATCGCCGCGGGCATCGGCATGGTGCACCAGCATTTCATGCTGGTGCCCTCGCTGAGCCTGGCGGAAAACCTGGTGCTGGGCAAGGAACCCCGCAAGGGACGCGCCCGGTTTTTCGATTTCGACGAAGCGGTGCGCATAACCGAGGAGTTGTCGAAAAAGTACAACCTGAAGGTGCACGCGCGGGCCCGCGTGGTGGACGTGTCGGTGTCGATGCGCCAGAAGCTGGAAATCCTGAAAACCCTGTACCGCGGCGCCAGGATCATCATCATGGACGAGCCGACCGCCGTGCTGACGCCGCAGGAAACCGACGAGCTGTTCGACGAACTGAAGGAGCTCAAGCGTAACGGCCACACGATCGTGTTCATCAGCCACAAGCTGAACGAGATTTTCAAGTTGTGCGACCGCGTTTCGGTGATGCGCGACGGGCACATGATCGGCACGCACGATGTCGCCGACGTGGACAGCCAGACCATTTCGAACGAGATGGTCGGACGCGAGGTCAAGCTGACGATCGACAAGGGCCGGGCTTCGCCGGGGTCGCCCGCGCTGGTGGCGCGCGATCTTTCCTTCGTGGACGATTTCGGGATAACGATGGTGGACCGGGTGTCCTTCAGCCTGCGCGCGGGCGAGGTGCTCGGCGTCGTGGGCGTGGACGGCAACGGCCAGTCCGAGCTGGTGCGGATCCTCACCGGATCGGCGCGCACCCTGACCGGCAGCGTCACCGCGAACGGCCGGGAGATCACCAACGCGAGCCAGGGCGGGATACGGCGCGCGGGCGTGGCGCACGTGGCCGAGGACCGCATGACGGTGGGAGCCGCGCTGCCCGCGAGCATCCAGGACAACCTGCTCGCCGACCGGTACAGGACGGAACGCTTCACCGCCCCCGCGGGCTTCGTGCGCACCGGCGCGATGTCCGAGGAGGCCGCGCGCATCGTGCGCGATTTCGACGTGCGCTGCGGTTCGCACAAGCAACCGGTCGCGAGCCTGTCGGGCGGCAACATGCAGAAAGTGGTGGTGGGCCGCGAGTTCACCTCGGACGCGACGGTGCTGATCGTTTCGCAGCCCACGCGCGGCGTGGACATCGGGGCGATAGAATTCATCCACCGGAGGATCATCGACATGCGCGACGCGGGAAAGGCCGTGCTGCTGGTGTCCTCGGACCTGCAGGAGGTGATGTCGCTTTCGGACAGCCTCATCGTCATGAACTCCGGAAGGATCGTCGCGTATTTCCCGGACGCGTCGGCGGTCACGGACAAGGAACTAGGCCTGTACATGCTGGGGCTTAAACGGCAGGACGACGGCGAAATCAGGAAGGTGCTGCATGAATAAACGACCGAATGCCGTGAAGCTGTTCTTCACCGACAGGGACAAGCTGGAACCGGCCGTGGTGACGATCATGGCGGGGATATTCGCCATAGCCGCGGGCGTGGGACTGATTTTCCTGGTCAGCAAGCAGCCGGTGCAGTCCGTGCGGAATTTCCTGCTCGGGCCGGTGCTGCGGACCTACAATTTCTACTACCTGCTGAACGTGATGGTGCCGCTCACCTTCACCGGACTGGCGCTGTGCGTCATCTACTCGCTGAAGTACATGAGCCTGATCACCGACGCGAGCTTCTACTTCGGCGCGGTGGTGGCGACGGCGATCGGCATACACGCGCCCTTGCCGGCGGGAATCCACCCCCTGGCGGCGATGCTCGCGGCGGGCCTGACCGGCGGCCTGATCGCCATGCTGCCGGCGATCCTGCGCATAAAGTGGCGCGCGAACGAGCTCGTGTCGTCGCTGATGTTCAACTACATCTTCTTTTTCCTCGGCAGCTACATCATCCTGTATTTCCTGCGCGACCGCAGCCAGACCATCCTGGCCTCGATGCCATTCAGGCCCACCTTCGCCTTGCCGAAGCTGGTGCCGAACACGCAGCTGCACGCGGGCCTTTTCATCGCGATCGCCTTCATCGTGATCATCTCGCTGCTTCTCTTCAGGACACGATGGGGCTTCGAGATCCGGCTGACGGGCGCCAATCCCAAATTCGCCGCCTACGCGGGCATTCCCGTTGCCACGGTGGCGCTGTACGCGCACTTCATCGCCGGCTTCCTCGGCGGCCTCGGCGGCGCCGTGGAAATGTCGGGACTGTACCGCGCCTTCATCTGGCAGATGGATCCGTCCTACGCGATGGACGGCGTGATCGTGGCGATGCTGGCGAGGAAAAACCCGAAATTCGTGCCGGTCTCGGCCTTCTTCCTGGCCTGGCTGCGCGTGGGCGCCGACTTCATGTCGCGCCGCGGCGACGTGGCCTTCGAGTTCATAACGCTGCTGCAGGGCTCGATAATCCTGATCCTGGCATCGGACAAGATCGTCAACAGCTTCAAGGCCCGCAGGTTCAAGCGGGCGGCGCTCCGCGCGGAGGCCTCGCGATGATGGAATTCATCAGCAACGTTATTCTCTCGCCGAATTACTGGTTCATCGTCGTCAGGTCCACCGCCCCGATCCTGCTGGTCACCCTCGGCGCGGTGATCACCGAGCAGGCGGGCATAAAGAACATGGCGCTTGAAGGCTCCATGCTCTGGGCGGCGCTTGTGGGCGTGATCGCGAGCGCGGCGACCGGAAACGCCTGGATCGGCCTGGGCGCGGGCATCCTGGCGGCGGTGGCCGTCGCCCTGCTGCTGGGATATTTTTCACTCAAGCTGGACGCGAACCAGGTGCTCGTGGGCGTGGCGCTGAACCTGATCGCCACGGGCGGCACCGTGTTCGTGCTGTATTCGCTCACCGGCGACAAGGGCATTTCATCTTCGCTGCCGAGCAAGGTGCTGCCGGTCGTGAACCTGCCCTTCGTCGCGGACCTTCCCTGGATCGGCAAGGTGATTTCCGGACAGAACATCGTCGTATGGTTCGCGGCCGTGGCGGTCGTCGTAATACACACGATCATGAACAAGGCGACCATCGGACGCCGGATCAGGGCCACGGGAGAGAATCTGGAAGCCGCGCGCGCCGCGGGCATTTCGCCCGACCGGATCAAGTTCTTCACGCTGGTGGTGTCGGGCGTGCTGGCTGGATTGGCGGGATGCTTCCTTTCCATGGGGTACACGTCGAATTTCACCTCGGGCATCGCGGCGGGCCGCGGCTACGTGGCCAACGCGGCGCAGGTCGTCGCGGGAGGAACCGCGATCGGCGCGATATTCGCCTCGATGATTTTCGGGCTGACCGACGCGCTGGCGACCTTCCTGCAGAACATCGGGCTTCCGCCGGAATTGATCCAGGCCCTTCCCTACACCGTGACCATCCTCGGCTTCATCATCGTGACCATGATCCGCGACCGCAGGGAAGCGGAGCGCAAGCGAAATCTCTTCAGCATCGCCGACAAGGCGGCGCGCGAGGCCAAGCCGAAGGACGGGGCGGCATGAGCGCCGGTCCGGCGGGCGGGGGCGACGCGGCGCGCGCGGTGGACGCGGCGCGCGAGGCCGACATTTTCATCGACGGCTGCGCGGTAATCTGCGTGGACGCGGACTGGACGATCCACGACCCGGGCTATATCGCGGTAAGAGGCGGGCGCATTCTCGCCGTGGGCCCCGCAGGCTCGGCCGAGGCCGCGGCGCTGCGCCGCGGCGCGCGCGAAACGCTGGACGCGCGCGGGATGCTGGCCATTCCGGGCTTCGTGAACACGCACACGCACGTGCCCATGTCGGCGTTCCGCGGCGCCTGCGAGGACGTGCCGGAGCGCCTGCGCAAGTACCTCTTTCCCATGGAGCAGCGCCTTGTGGACCGGAAACTCGTCCGCGACGCCTCGCTGTTCACCTTCGCCGAAATGGCGACCTCGGGCACGACCACCTTCGCCGACATGTATTATTTCGAGGACGAGGTGGCGAAGGCCGCGAAAACGGCGGGGCTGCGCGCCCTGCTGGGCGAGACCATCGTCGATTTTCCGGCCGCGGACGCTCCCGAACCATACGGCGGCATCGAATACGCGCGGCGCTTCATCGCCGAATGGAAGGGCGACGCCCTGGTGACGCCCTGCTTCGCGCCGCACGCGCCGTACACGGTGGACGCGGAACACCTGCGCCTGATCGCGGACGAGGCCGAGCGGCTGGACGCGCGCGTCATGATGCATGCGGCGGAAATGGACCACGAACGCGACCGCTTCGCCGCCGCGGGCGAATCGGTGATCGGCTACCTGGACCGGATCGGCGCACTTTCGCCGCGGCTCCTGGCCGCGCACATGCTGTACCTCGACGAAGCGGACATCGCGCTGGCCGCTTCGCGCGGCGTGGCGGTGGCGCACGTGCCGCTGTCCAACTCGAAATCGGGCCGCCCGATCTGCCCCGCGTGGCGCATGCGGCAGGCGGGCATCAGGCTGGGACTGGCCACCGACGGCCCCATCTCCGGCAACGGGATGGACATGCAGGGCGTGCTGGGAGCCTACCCGAAAATGCAGAAGACGCGGGAAGGGCGGCGCGAGATCGTGACCGCGCGCGAGGCGCTGCGCGCCGCGACCATGGGCGGAGCCGAGGCGCTCGGGATGGAAGGCCTGATCGGTTCGCTGGAACGGGGAAAGGCCGCGGACATCGCCCTGGCCGACACGAGGGATTTCAACATGCAGCCGGTGTACGACTGGTACGCGACGGCAGTCTACGCGATGAGGCCGCATAACGTACGGCACGTGATGGTGGACGGCCGCTGGGTGGCGCGCGACCGCCGCATGACCGGCTACGACCAGGACGAGGCGATGGAGCGCATGCTCGCCATCGCGGATTCCTGCCGCGCCACCATCGACGAGATCAACGCGGCCGGCGTATCCGGCGGGGCAGGAGGCAACCGATGATAACGACGCCGCACATCGTACCCGAAGCGCCCATCGCGTCATCCGTCCTGATGCCGGGCGATCCCCTGCGCGCGAAGCACATCGCGGAGCATTTCCTGGAGGACGCGCGGCTGTTCAACTCCGTGCGCGGCATGCTCGGATACACGGGAACCTGGAAGGGCAAGACCGTGTCCGTGATGGGCTCGGGCATGGGCATCCCATCGATGGGCATCTATTCCTGGGAATTGTTCGACGCGTTCGGCGTGCGGGAGATCGTGCGCGTGGGCACCTGCGGGGGGTTCCGCGACGACATGCGCCTGGGCGACATCGTGATCGCGCAGGCGTCGTGCACGAATTCCGGATGGGCGGAGCAGTACGGGCTGGGCGGGACCTTTTCCGCGATACCCGATTTCGAACTCATGGAACGCGCCGTGGCATGCGCGCGCGCGGCGGGCAAGCGCTTCACGGTGGGCAATACCGTCTGCCTGGACCAGTTCTCGCGCTACCACGCGGTGCCCCAGGTCTGGAATTCCTGGGTGAGGATGGGCATCGTGGCGACCGACATGGAGGCCTACGCGCTGTACTGCAACGCGGCCGAATTGAAGGCGAAGGCGCTGGCGATGTTCACGGTGTCCGACCTGCGCCTGAAGGGCGAGCATATGCCGGTGGAAGATCGCGAAAAATCCCTTTCCGCGATGATCGAGGTCGCGCTGGACACGGTCGAGGGCGGCGTCGCGACGCCGCGCGAAACCAGGACGCGCTGACGGCGATGCGCGACGCGCGGGAGACGGGAGCGATGCCGCGGGAACCGAAGGAACCTCAGGAACCGCAGGAACAGCCGAAAAATCCGCTGCACGGCATCACCCTGGAAACCATCGTGACCAGGCTTGTGGAACGCTATGGATTCGAGACGCTCGGCCGGAAAATACGCATCCGCTGCTTCACCGAGGATCCGAGCGTGAAATCGAGCCTCACATTCCTCAGGCGCACCCCCTGGGCGCGCGAAAAAGTGGAGCGGCTGTACCTGCGCACGAAATTCCCGAAGGCGCGCTGACGACGCGGAGAGCCAGCCGGTCATGGCGCGCGCCAGCGGTCATATATCCATCGTGGACCGATAGGGCAGCTTCTTCCGGGAGTGTTCGCGTTTCGCGCGGGCGATCATTTTCGGGTCCGTGGCGAAAGCCCAGCCCGCGGCGGCCAGGCAGGCGCCCGCCCAGCGCATTGCCCTGAATGCCCATGGCGACCCCGAGGCGGCGCAGGACTGCCAGGTGTGCGCGCCGACGCCCAGCGGCCAGGTGGCCGAATTCATCTGCCCGGTGGGCACGATGTACGAAACGTCTCCCGTATCCAGCGAACCGCCGATGCGGAATCCGCGCCCGAAATCGCCCACCGTGCAGTGCAGGGGATCGCGCAGCAGCGTCGTCGGCGCGCCTATCGGCGTGAGCGTGGCCTCGCGGTCGCCGGGCGCCACGGTGGATCGCAGCGCGCGCGCGAAATCCGTCTCGGTTTCGGTGGGCGCGGGCGGCGGGATCGCGCGCATCGCGTCGCCCAACGCGTCGTGGATGACGTCGTTGGGAATGAAATCGCACTTGCCGGCCTTGATATCGCGCGTGAACGTGGTGTCGGTCATCAGGCAGGCGCCGCGCGCGGCCCTGGTCACGCGCAGGACCACTTCGCGCACGTCGCGCGCGCGCGGCGCGCGGATGTAGAGCCAGGTCGCCGCGCGGGCGGGCACGATGTTCGGTTTGGCGCCGCCGTCGGAAATGACGTAATGCAGGAGCACGCCGCGCGGCAGGTGCTCGCGCATGAATTCCAGGGAAAGGTTGAAGAGCTGGGCCGCGTCCAGCGCCGACCTGCCCGCGTGCGGGGCCATGCCGGCGTGGCTGGCCCTGCCTGTAAAGGTGAACACCATGTTGATGTTGGCGCTGGACATGTAGTGGTGCGGCGTGTTCACGTCGGCCGGATGCCAGGTCAGCGCGATGTCGAGGTCGTCGAACCTGCCGGCCTTTACCAGGGGGATGCGGCCCAGTGATTCCTCCGCGGGGCAGCCGTAATAGCGCACGCGGCCCGGCTTTCCGGCCGCGGCCAGCGCGTCGGCGAGCGCCTCGGCCGCCGCCAGCGACCCCGCTCCGAGCAGGTTGTGGCCGCAGGCGTGCCCCGGGGCTCCCGGCACGGCGGGCGAAGGGCTGACCGAACAGGTTTGCGACAGGCCGGGCAGCGCGTCGTACTCGCCCATGAACGCGATGATCGGCCCGCCCGACCCGCGCTCGGCGACGAACGAATGCGGCATCTCGGGAAATTCCGTCACCGTGAAGCCGCGCGAAGCCAGGCGCTCGCGGTAGATGCGCGACGAGCGTTCCTCTTCGTGCGAAAGCTCGGGATGCTCCCAGATGTCTTTCGCGATCGCGTCGTATTCGCGCGATCGCGCCTCGACCATATCGGAAATACGTGCCGCCATCGAGGCGTCCAGGGCCGGACGGCCGGCCGAATCCTTCGTGCTGCGCATCTCAGAGCCCCGTCTTGGCCTTTACCCTCGACCTTCCGGCCGCGGCATCGACATTGTTCGGATTGACGCCCAGGGCTTTGCCGTAGGCGTCCCAGGCGCGCTTGTACTGCCCCATTTCCTCGAGGGTGACCCCGAGCCGGTACCACCAGCGCCCCATCGTGGGCGAAATGTGCACCGCGGTGCTGAACGCGATGTCGGCGTGCTGGTAATACCTCATGCGCAGGTAGGTTTCCCCCAGGTAGAAATAGGCGGAAGAGAGCCGGTCGTCGCCGGCGGGCGCCATTTCCAGGTAGGCGGAAAGTTGCGCGATCGCCTCCTCGTTCCGGCCGAGGTGATAGCTGGATTCGCCCATGGTTTCGATGATGCGGAAATCTTTCCTGATCTTGAGCGCGGCGGCGCCCACGCGCAGGACGTCCTGGTGCCGGCCCAGCCTGAAGAGGCTCCAGCACTTGAGGGTCAGGAGGTCCATGTCGGAGGGGGCCGCGACGAGCGCCTTGTCCGCGGCGTCGAGCGCGGCTTGGTAGCGCGAGGCGGCCTGTGTTGCCTGGCCCTCGAACTCGTGCTGGCGCCCCCGCTGGTACAGGGCGAGCGCGGCGTCGAACGCGGGCAGGGTGGTCGTCGTTCGCGCCGCCTGGGTCGCAGGCTGGGCGGCCGGCGTAGTCTGGGCGGCCGGCGCGGCCTGGGCGGTTTGCGCGGCCTGTGCGGTTTGCGCGGTCTGCGCGAAACCGCCCGTCAGCGGCAAGCCGGCGAACAGGGCCGCCGCCAGGATCGGCAGCGCGGCACGAACGCGTCTGGATACCATTACTGCAGCACCTCGTTGATCGCGGCGGCCGCGCGCCTGCCCTCGCCCATCGCGAGGATGACGGTGGCCGCGCCGAGCACGATGTCGCCGCCGGCGTAGACCCGCTCGATGCTGGTCTTCTGCCGTTCGTCGACCAGGATGTGGCCGTATTTGTCCACCGCCAGCTCGGGCGTGGTCTTGGACAGCAGGGGGTTGGATTCGTTGCCCACCGCCACGATGACGGTGTCGAAGGGTTCGATGGTTTCGCTGCCGCGGATGGGCACAGGCTTGCGGCGGCCGGAAGCGTCCGGTTCGCCCAGTTCGTAGCTGAGCACCTCGAGGGCGGCGGCGCGCCCCTGGTCATCGCCCAGGACCCGCGTGGGGCTTTTCAGGAAATCGAAGATGATTCCCTCTTCCATCGCGTGCGCGACTTCCTCGGCGCGCGCGGGCATTTCCGCCTGGGTGCGGCGGTACAGCACCCGCACTTCCTCGGCGCCCAGGCGCAAGGCCATGCGCGCGGAGTCCATCGCGACGTTGCCGCCGCCCAGGACCGCGACGCGGCGCGAGGGGTACAGGGGGGTGGCGGCCTTGCCCACCTCGTAGGCCTTCATGAGGTTGGCGCGGGTGAGGTATTCGTTGGCGCTGAACACGCCGACCAGGTTTTCGCCGGGGATGTCCATGAATTTGGGCAGGCCCGCGCCGGTGCCGATGAAGATAGCGTCGTAGCCGTCCTCCGCGCGAAGGGCGGCCAGGCGCCGCGTCCGTCCGACCAGAAAGTTCAGTTCGAACCGGACGCCCATGGATTCCAGGACGCCGGCCTCGGCCGAGACGAGGGCCTTGGGCAGGCGGAACTCGGGGATGCCGTACACCAGGACGCCGCCCGGCTTCTGGAAGGCCTCGAACACGGTGACCTCGTGGCCTTCGCGGCGTACGTCGACGGCGCAGGTGAGGCCCGCGGGCCCGCCGCCCACGATGGCGACGCGCTTGCCGGTGGCCGATGCGGGACGGGGCGCCGACAGGAGGCCCGCGCCGCGCTCGTAATCGGCCGCGAAGCGCTCCAGCCGGCCGATCTGGACGGCCCGGTCTATGGTCTTCAGCGATTTGCCGACCGTGCAGGGCAGCTGGCACTGGGTTTCCTGCGGGCAGACGCGGCCGCAGACCGATGGCAGCAGGTTGGTGCGCTTGATGACCGAGCAGGCGCCGGCGAAATCGCCGCCCGCGATCTTCGCGATGAAGCCGGGGATGTCCACACGTACGGGGCAACCGGCCACGCAGGGCGCGTTGCGGCACTGCAGGCAGCGGTTGGCCTCTACCATGGCCTGTTCGGGGGTATAGCCCTCGGCCACTTCGCCCATGTTGCCGACGCGGACATGCGGATCCTGGCAGGGCATGTCCTGCACGGGAATGGCCAGGCGCGCTTTCGGGGCGAGGGTCGGGGCAGGGGTCGGGGCGCCGGCGGCGGCCGCTCCGGCGGGGCCTTGCGCCGCGCCGAGCTTTTCGAGTTCCTGCCGCGCGGCCGCGGCGTATCCGCCCCGGTCCGTGTGGTTCATGCGGATGGAGTGATTCATCGGGAGGCCTCCGGCGCGGGAGACGACTGCCCTCGGGCGCGGGCCGCGGCGGCGCGTATGGCCGCGGCGTCGTCGGGATCTTCGCAGGCGCCGAGCCTGCCGGCTTCCATGTCCACGTGGCAGCGGTGATGGTCGGCCTCTTCCTGGGTCTTGTACGCGCGCAGGCGCGACATCATGCCGGCCCAGTCGACTTCGTGGGCGTCGAACTCAGGCCCGTCGACGCAGACAAAACGGGTCTTGCCGCCGACGTTGACGCGGCAGCCGCCGCACATGCCCGTGCCGTCGATCATGATGGTGTTGAGGGACGCGAGCGTCCTGACGCCGAAAGGCCGGGTCGTCTCGGCGCAGAACTTCATCATGATGGGCGGGCCGATGACGACGGCGAGGTCCGGCTTGGGCGACATCGCGCAGAGTTCGCCGAGCGGCGCGGTGACCAGGGCCTTTCGGCCGGCGGAGCCGTCGTCGGTGACGATGATGTTTTCGTCGGCGACGGCGTTCATTTCGTCCTGCATGATCAGGAGGTCCTTCGTACGCGCGCCCGAAATGACGGTGACGCGGTTGCCCGCGGCTTTCAGGGCCTGCACGATGGGGTGCAGGGGCGCAAGGCCGATTCCGCCGCCCACGCAGACCGCCCAGCCGAATTTTTCGATGTGGGTGGGGTTGCCCAGGGGCCCCAGGAGGACGATGGAATCGCCGGGGTTCTTGAGCGAAAGCTTGTGGGTGCTGGCGCCGACCGCCTGGAAGATGAGGGTTACGGTGCCGCGCGCGGTGTCCGCGTCCGCGATGGTCAGGGGGATGCGCTCCGCGTAGTCGGTGTCCACCTGGACGATCACGAACTGGCCGGCCCTGCGCTCGCGCGCGACCAGCGGCGCCTCGACCTCGATCCGGAACACCTCTTCGGACAACTGGCGCTTTGCGACGATTCTGTGCACGCTCGACTCCGTCGGTTCAGGTTGGATGGATATACTAAACGCCGCGATCGGTTTTTGTCCACGCCGCGGCCGATTCCTTGTAAAGGCGCTTGTCCTCGTACATGCGCTCGTCGAGCTGCCGGACGAAGGCTGCCGAGTCGCAGGTCGCCTGGGCCGCCGACACCTCGACATCGTCCTCGCAGGCGTTCCGGAAAATGCCGGTGCCGATGCTGAGCGAGAGGGCGAAGGGCAGGCGCCTGGAAGCGTTGAACGATACCAGGAAGTCCTGGATGCGGGTCCTGACCAGTTCCAGGTCCTGCTCCTGTTTCAGGTCGAGGATGACCATGAATTCGTCGCCGCCATAGCGCGCGGCAAGGTCGCGATCGCGGAGCGCAGGACGCGTCCCACCACTTCGAGGGCGCGGTCGCCGGCATCGTGCCCGTGCACGTCGTTGATGCGCTTGAAGTCGTTCAGGTCGATCATGATGCCGCCGATCAGTCGGTTGCCGCGGCGTCCGGACATGAGGGTTTCGAGCCTGCGGTCCAGCTCGCGCCGGTTGGCCAGTCCGGTAAGGTGGTCGGTGGTGACTTCGGCATGCTTCATGTCGATGTAGACTATAAGTAACGAAATCGAAAACGCGAGCCAGACGACGGAGAGTCCGAACACGGTGGTCTGCAGGATGCCGCCCACGAGGATCGGAAGCGGGAAGATCAGCATCGCGAGAAATTCGCGCCGCCTGATGCGCGAGCGCCAGGCAAGCACGCTGATGAAGCTCAGCAGCAGGTAGAGGTAGCCATTCATCGCCATCAGCATGAAGAGCGGACCGCGTTCGTAGCGAACCGGCGAGAGTATGCGGAAGGTGTAACCGCCCGACAGGCTGGCGACCGAGAGCCCCGCGTTGAAGATGACCGGCAGCCAGATGAGGAGCTTGAGGCGTTTGGGCACGCGTTCGGTACGCCCGAGGAAATGGCGTATGTACAGGAGCCACAGCGCGCCCGGCACGGGATTGAGCACGTAGAAGAGGAATACGACCGCGGCGAGGGGCAGGACCGGTGCGGTTGACGCAATCG
>CAYRXK010000024.1:0-3336 GCA_964428265.1 uncultured Treponemataceae bacterium | reverse complement strand
GGTCCGCCGGTTATCAGGTTGAGCGCGAGTTCCAGCGCCAGCAGCCCGAAATCCGCGCCGACCATCGACATGAATAAGCGCTGGTGGCGCATTTTCCAGCCGTACTGCTTCAGGTAATCAAGGACGATGATGGCCAGGATGGCCATCCCGGTGAGGAGTGTCTGGATGTAGTAGGCGATGTTCATGGCAGGCGGGACTCCTCGGGCCACAGGCCTTTCACGCGCGAAAGCGGCAGCGCCACGCAGCGCGCGCCCAGGACGGTGCCGGGGTTCAGCACGGCGTTGCAGCCGATTTCGCCGTGGTCGCCGATGAGGGCGCCGAACTTCTGCAGGCCCGTGTCCCAGGATCGGGGGGTGCGGGCATCTCGCACCACGACCGGCGCGTGGTCCAGCCGGAAGTTGGAAAGGATGACGCCCGCGCCGATGTGGGCGCCGATGCCGAGGACCGAGTCGCCCACGTAGTTGAAGTGCGGGGCCTGCGCGCCTTCGAGCAGGATGCAGCGCTTGAACTCGGAGGCGTGGCCCAGTACGGCGCCCGCCGCGGCCAGCACGGCCCCGCGCAGGTAGGCGCCCTGCCGGATTTCGCAGCCTGAGCCGATCCAGGCGGGCCCGCGAATGAAGGCTCCCGGCTCGATCCGGCAATCTGGCCCGATGTACACGTCGCCCTCGATCGTGACGCCCGCGGGGATGTCCGAAAGGATGCGCGGTTCGGGCATGGACGCCACCATGTCGGCCACGACGCGTTCCAGGTCCGCCAGAATATCCCAGGGCAGGGTCAGGTCCTCGAACAGCGCGGCGTGCTCGGTAGCCGCCAGGTCGAACAGTTCGGGCATGCCGCGGCCCCGCCATGCGTCGTGCAGGGCGGCGAAGACCGATTCGCGCGCGGGGCGCCGGCTCCACAGGGGGTCGGGGTAGGTGCCGCGGGCGATCTCGGCCTCGATCCGGGCACGGACCCCGGGACCGTCGGCGCGGTAGGTTAGGCCGAAGGGTATTTCCTCGGTCGGCAGGACGCGCACGCGGATGCTGCCCGATGCGGTGAGCTGGTCCACGATCGAGGGGAGGTAGCACTCGGCATCGAGCGAGTCGCGGTGGCGCTGCAGGAAGGCGTCGAACAGGGCGCGCGCCTCGGGCAGCGCCGAGGGCAGGAGGCCCCAGAGGTTCATGGAAACCAGGCTGTCGCCCGGGAGACGGGTCCGGGTGCCATCCGGCGCGGTCGTCACGAAGCAATCAGGCCCCGGTTCTCCGCAGGAGATGATCGAGGTGTGCTCGGTGACCTTGGTAAGGAACCCCTCCGCGTCGAGCGCGCAGATGCCGCGCGACACGGGCCCGAACTCGCTGGTGACCTTGGACAGGCGGTACCCGGCCATGCAGCATTCGCCGCGCACGAGGGTGTCGTGTACCGCGCCGAAGGCTTCCGGACCGTAGGAATCGTCGGCGTTGATGACGGCGAAGGGTGAATCCAGCAGGGGGGCCGCGCAGAGCAGGGCGTGCCCGGTTCCCCAGGGTTTTCGGCGCCCCGTGGCGGCGGCGGCGTCGCGCCGGCCGAGCAGAGTGCCGGTCTCCTGGTAGGCGACCTTGTATTTTACCCAGGAAGGCAGCCGCGAAAGGATGCCGCGCCGGAAATCCGGTTCTATCGATGCGCGGATGAGGAAGATGACCTCGTCGAATCCGGCGCCCAGGGCCGCGTACACCGAGTATTCGAGCACGGTCTCGCCGCGCGGGCCTACACCCTCGACCTGTTTTACCCCGCCGAAGCGAGATCCCATGCCGGCCGCGAGCACGAGCAACTGCGTTTTCATGAAGAAAGTATACCCCGACGTCTTGACTATTGAAATAATCGGCGAATGGGGTTACGATGAAATCGCTCCGGACAGAGCATCTTCATCCTCATCTTCATTATAAGGAACCATCAATGGCGGAATCCAGGAACATGGTCATGATCGACGGCAACACCGCGGCAGCCCACGTGGCGCACGCGTGTTCCGAAGTCATCGCTATCTACCCCATCACCCCATCCAGCCCCATGGGCGAGCTTTCGGACGAATACTCCGCGCTCGGCCGCAAGAACCTCTGGGGCACCATCCCCCAGGTGGTGGAGATGCAGTCTGAGGCCGGTGCCGCCAGCGCGGTGCACGGCGCCCTGACCGCCGGCGCCCTTTCCACGACCTTTACCGCCTCGCAGGGCCTCCTGCTGATGATCCCCAACATGTACAAGATCGCCGGCGAACTCACCTCCACGGTGTTCCACATCGCCGCGCGCGCCATCGCCTCGCAGGGCCTGTCCATCTTCGGCGACCACCAGGACGTCATGGCCGTGCGCCAGACCGGCTGGGCCCTCCTCGCGTCCAACAACGTGCAGGAAGTGATGGACACCGCGCTCGTCGCGCACGCCGCCACCCTGAAGTCGCGCGTGCCCTTCATCCACTTCTTCGATGGCTTCCGCACTTCGCACGAAGTGCAGAAGGTCGAGGAACTGTCCTACGAGACCATGAGCAAGATGATCCCGGACGCGCTCGTGCAGGCGCACCGCTCGCGCGGCCTGTCGCCCGAACGCCCGCAGATCCGCGGCACCAGCCAGAACCCCGACGTGTACTTCCAGGGCCGCGAGGCGGTGAACGCCTTCGTGAACGCGGTGCCCGCCTTCGTGCAGGAAGCCATGGACGAATTCGCGGCGCTCACCGGCCGGCAGTACCACCTGTTCGATTACGCCGGCGCCCCCGACGCCGAACGCGTCGTGGTGGTCATGGGTTCCGGCGCCGACACGGTAGAGGAAGCCTGCGCCTACCTGAACGCGAAGGGAGAGAAGGTCGGCGTGCTCAAGGTCCGGCTGTACCGGCCCTTCTCCTTCACCCACTTCGTGAAGGCCCTGCCCAAGACCGTGAAGTCCATCGCCGTGCTGGACCGCACCAAGGAGCCCGGCGCCATCGGCGAGCCCCTGTACGAGGATGTCCGCACCGCGATCGGCGAAGCCATGGGCGCCGGCCAGAGCCACTTCACGCACTGGCCCACCGTGGTCGGCGGCCGCTACGGCCTGGGCTCCTACGAGTTCACCCCCGCCATGGCCAAGGCCGTGTTCGACAACCTGTCCGCGAAGGAACCGAAGAACCACTTCGTCATCGGCATCGTGGACGACGTCACCGACACCACCCTGCCCTATGACGAGGATTTCCAGCTGAACCCCGACGGCACGGTGGAATGCCTCTTCTACGGCCTGGGCTCCGACGGCACCGTCGGCGCCAACAAGAACTCCATCAAGATCATCGGCGACGAAACCCCGAACTCCGCCCAGGGCTACTTCGTCTACGACTCCAAGAAGGCCGGCACCTACACCATCAGC
>CAYRXK010000023.1:27736-31497 GCA_964428265.1 uncultured Treponemataceae bacterium | reverse complement strand
TACGAACCGTCCCGGGCCAGATTGCCCGAATCGTCGCGGCCATCCCACACGACGCTCTCCGGCACATCCACGCTGCGATACGTGAATTTCGCCGCGTCGTACAGCCCGTCGAACCCGGCGAAGCGCGCGGGTTTTTCCCAGGATTCGCCGATCGTGCGGATGATCTTGCCCGCCGAGCGGTCCTCGACCCAGAATTTCCATCCGGCGATGTAGCGTTCGTCGGTGATCTTTATGGGGATTTCCAGCGAATCCTTCACGCCGTCGCCGTTGGGCGACATGAAGTAGGTGCCGCGTGTCGGCACCGGCAGCGTGGCCGTCACCACAGGCGCGCTGCGGTCCTTCAGGCCGAATTCGAGCGATGCGCCCAGGCCCGCGCCCACCAGCGATTTCTGCAGCGGCGCCACCGCGCCCGCCACGCTCACCCGCGCATCGCGATAATCGGTGCCGAAAAGGCGAATCCCGCCATCGAGCGGGATGTTTCCGGAAATCCCGATGGAAGGTATGAGGCTGCGGCCGGTGCCGGCGATCAGGTCGCGAAGGCCCAGCGTCCAGCCGGCGCGCAGGGTGCCCAGATCGCGGAAGGAAAGCCCGGATGAGAATCCGAGCGACAGGTCCTGGAATGCCGGCACGCGCAGATCGGTCGCGACATCCAGGTTCCAGTTGTAGTCCCGCACCAGGTAGCCGCGCCCGCCCGCGCCCAGGGTGAACCCCGACGGATACCCCGACGAGGGCGATGTGCCGAAGGAACCGGCCGCGGGCTGCGGCGTGGAATACGATTTGCCGATGTCGGTCAGCGCGACGCCCCACCTGAAATCCTTCAGGGGTCCCAGGTCGCCGGGGAAATGCGTGATGCCCAGGTCAAGGCCCAGGCCCCAGCCAAAGCCGCCGTTGCCGCCCATGGCGATGCCCACCGCCGCGCCGGCGTACAGATCGCGGTACAGATCCTTGGCGAAATTGGCCTTTACCTCGCCGAAGGTTCCCAGGGGCATTTCCGTCATGCCCGGCGCCTGCGAGAAAAAGCGCGCCGAACCGCCTATGACGCCATACGGCTTGGGCAGGGAAAATCCGATGCCGACGGCCGAACCCCAGCCCTGCGCGCCTGCGCCGAAATCCGAAATGCCGGTGTAGGCCAGTTCCGCGATCGCGAGCTGGTTGGCTCCGCCCGCGGACGGATTCATCCGCGAAGCCCATGGCGCGCCCCCGCCGGTGACCGTCGGCGCGGTGGCCAGGCCCCAGGGGGAGAACAGCGAAGGCAGGTGGAACGCCCCGGCCGGCGGATCATAGGCGCCGGCCGCGACAACCGCGAGGACCGACAGCAGGATCGCGCAGAAGCGCCGCGCGCGGAATCGGATAGAAGCTAGCATCGAGAACTCCCTTGGGAAGGCCATGCGCTAATCTTATCGTCTTTTCGCCCCGAAACCAACGATGACGTTCCCGTATGGCGTTCCTGGCTGATGTTCCTACTGGTACATGATCAGCGAAGGCCGGGGCTCGATCGCCATCACCTGCTCCGGCGTCAGCAGCGGATCGTCGTAGCCGGCCAGCGGGAACGACGACTTGAAGAACAGCTTGAAACCCTTGACCGGCATGTTGTCGGCCCGCGCGTTCAGGCGGTACGAATTCATCTTCACCGCGGGACTTCCGAACCCGTCGGCGGTGTGCACGAGCAGCACGCGGTCATAGTCGGCGCGCACCGTGGGCCGGTCGCGTATCATTTTTTCCTGGAACTGGTGAACCACCAGGTTCCGTATACCCGGAAGATTGTTGTCCCGTATGTAGCGGTCCATCAGCTCCTGGGCTTCGTTCAGTTCCGCCGCCGTGATGCTGCCGATTTCCTTCATGGGTTTGAGGGTCCGCCACTCCGGATCCAGCGCCAGGTGCACGTTCGGGTACTTCAGGAACGGCATGATGCGTTCCATGGCGTGGCGGACACTGTACTTGCCGATCTGGTGGTCGACGAACACGAGCATGCCGCGCTCCGCGGCGAACTTGATGTACTCCTCGAGCACCGAATCCTTCAGGTACCCGATCTCGCCGCCCGGCCAGCAGGTTCCGTAGATGATGTAGAACGCGGTTACCACGCCGTCCTTGCCGTTCGCCTTGTCGAACATGGCGGCGTAGGCGTTCAGGATGACCGTCAGGTCCTCCTTTGAATACTCGCCGAGGATGCCCATCCGGTTCGAGGATGGATGCCCGTAGAATGCCAGTATGGTGTTGGAAGCCAGGATGGGGATGCGCGAGCGCAGATCGTCGTGCCGCCCCGTGGGGCCGGATACCGATGCCGGTACGCGGAGCATGCCGTCCTTCCGGTACAGATCGGGAAAAAGCCGGTACGAGCCCGCGCGGTCGGTGGCGCCCGCCGACAGCACCGCGCACACAAGCGCTATCGCCGCGATTCCCGCGCGGAATTTCCTGGTCGGCGATCCATGGCGATACCTTTCGAAACTACCCATGCGGCGCGTGCTCCCTTTTTGTGCGTTATATAGAAGATCGGCGCTTCGCGCCGATCGCTTTAGAAGGGAATATTTTTCCCGTAAAAATCATGCGGATACCGAATTTTCCCGAAGCATGACCGATCGCCGCCGGTTTCGGGAAGGCCCGCCTGAGTGCGGCACATCCCTGCTATCGTCTATTTAATTATATTATAATGTATTATAAATTTTAATATTGAAGTTCAGATATTAATTGCTTTTGGCACGCCTTCTGCATTGTATAGGGTGTCCGAGGAAATTCGGAACATCACGGTACAAGGAGTACGATATGAAGAAGTCCATCATCGCGATCGCCCTGCTCGCCGGCCTCGTCGCCGCCGCCTCAGCCCAGCCCATGTACGGCCGCGGAACCGGCCCCGGCACCGGCCCCATGGCCGCCGCCGTCCAGGCCGAAAAGACCACCATCGAAGGCACGCTGGCCCTCGTCGACGGCCACATCGGCCTCAAGAGCGGCGACACCACCTATTATGTGGGCGGCCTGAACCGCCTGGTCGGCTTTGTCGATGGCCTGAAGGAAGGCGCCAAGGTCAAGGCCGAGGGCTACGCCGTGTCCATCAGCGCCGACAAGAAGCTCTCCGCGTTCCGCGCCACCTCGGTGACCGTGGGCGACCGCAGCATCGATCTGTCCAACAGCATGATCGGCAGGGCCGGCCGCGCCCCCATGGGCGGCAGGATGGGCGGCTACAATGCGCAGGGCTGGAACAACGGCCCCGCCGGCCGCTCGGGCGGTTACGGCTGGAAGCGCTGATCACCGGTTACTGCATCGTTCGCGTGCGGGCGGCTCCCCTCCTCCTGGGGGCCGCCCGCTTTTTCATATCGGTCATCCAGATCGAGGGTGCGCCTCCCGGGCGCACAGGCGCACAGGCGCACCGGCGTACAGGCGCGCGGGCGCATGGAACGCAAGAAAAAACCGCCACCCGGAAGGTGGCGGCTTTCGCGTACTACAGTCGTCCCCCCGCGCTGCGGCGGAAGGATCGGAAATCACACGTGCTTCAGGATCTTGCCGGCCTTCAGGCAGCGGGTGCAGATCTTGACCTTGAAGACGGTACCGTCTATCTCGGTCCTCACCTGCTGGAGGTTGGGGAGCCAGGTCCTCCGGGTGCGGTTCTTCGCGTGGGAGACGTTATTTCCGAACAGCGTGCCTTTGCCGCAGACATCACATACTCTCGACATGGTTCTTCTCCAGACGGTTAAGTGACGACACTATACAGATTCGGCGCGCGCGTGTAAAGGGCCGCGCGATCGACGCGATCGCCGCGATCGACGCGA
>CAYRXK010000023.1:22896-27636 GCA_964428265.1 uncultured Treponemataceae bacterium | reverse complement strand
CGCGATCGACGCGAACGCCGGACGTCGCGCGCCCGCAACGGATCAGCGCGTTTTCTGCGCGCCGCCGCCGGCCGCCATCATCTTGGCCATGGCGCCCTTGTTCTTTACCATCTTCTTCATCATCAGGCGCGATTTTTCGAACTTCTTGATCAGCCGGTTCACCTCGGCCACCGATGTGCCCGAACCGCGGGCGATGCGCGTGCGGCGGCCGGGGCCGATGATCAGGTGGTTGCGGCGCTCCTTGCGGGTCATGGAAAGCAGGATCGCTTCCTCGCGGCGCATGCCGGCGCGGTCGATCTGGTCCTCGTCGATCTGGCCGGCCATGCCGGGGATCATCTCCAGCATGTTTTTCATCGACCCCATCTTTTTCATCTTGCCGATCTGGTCGAGGTAGTCCTCGAGCGTGAAGTTTTCCTCGGAGATCTTGCGCTCCAGGTCCTCGGCTTCCTTCTGGTCGTAGACCTGCTGCGCCTTCTCCACCAGGCTGACCACGTCGCCCATGCCCAGTATGCGGCTGGCCACGCGGTCCGGATGGAAGGGTTCCAGGCCGTCCGGCTTTTCGGAGGTGCCTACGAACTTGATCGCCTTGCCGGTGACCGACTTCAGCGACAGCGCGGCGCCGCCGCGGGTGTCGGAATCGAACTTGGACAGGATGACGCCGGTGATGCCGATCTTTTCGTCGAAGGATTTCGCGATGTCCACTGCGGCCTGGCCGGTCATCGAGTCGGCCACCAGCAGCGATTCCACCGGCTTCACCGCGTCGCGCACGCGCGCCAGCTCTGCCATCAGCGCGTCGTCGATCTGCAGGCGGCCCGCCGTATCCACGATCAGCACGTCGTACGATTCGCGCCTGGCGCGGGCCAGGGCGCCCGCGGCGACTCGTGCCGGGTCGGTCGTTTCCTCGCGGTGCACCGGCACGCCGATCTGCGCGCCCAGGACGGACAACTGCTCCACCGCGGCGGGGCGGACCAGGTCGCAGGCGGCCAAAAGCACCTTGCGACCCTTGCCGCGCAGGTGGTGCGCCAGCTTGGCCGCGGTCGTGGTCTTGCCCGAACCCTGCAGGCCCAAAAGCAGGATCACGCTCTGCGTGTCCGGCCCCTTCAGCTGCAGGTCCTGCCGCTCGTCGCCCAGCAGGGCCACCATGCGGTCGTGCACGATCTTGACGAACTGCTGCCCCGGGCTGACCGCGCGCAGGACCTTCTCGCCCTTGGCCTCTTCCAGGGTGCCGTTGACAAAGCGACGGACCACGCGGAGATTGACGTCCGCCTCGAGCAGGGCCATCTTGATCTGTTCGACGGCCTCGTCGACATTCTTTTCGCTGATCTGCGCCTTGCCGCCTATCGTGCGGAAGACATCGGTGAATTTTTCGGAAAGCTTGTCCAGCATCGGGCTCAGACTCCCTGCAGGCCCACGTCGGCGGCGACGACCCGCAGGGCCTTGATGGTTTCGTCGATGAGGGCTTCAAGCGGCATGTCCAGCAGCGCGGCGCCCTTTTCTATCACGTCGCGGCGCACGCCCGCCGCGAAGGCGGCGCTGCCCCACTTCTTTTTCACGGATTTTACCTCGAGGTCGAGGACCGAGCGCGACGGCCGCACGTAGGCGCAGGCGGCGATGAACCCGGTCAGCTCGTCCACCGCGAACAGGACCTTTTCCATCACGTGGTTCGGTTCCACCTCGGAGCAGATCCCGTACCCGTGGCTTTCCACCGCGCGGATAAAAGAATCGTCATAGCCCGCCGGCGCCAGGATGGCGCGCGCATGCTGCAGGTGTTCCTCGGGATGTTCCTGATAGTCTACATCGTGCAGGAGCCCCACACTGCCCCAGTAGTCCTGGTCCTGGCCGTGCCGCGCGGCGAAGTGCCGCATCGCGGCCTCGACAGAAAGGGCATGGCGGAACAGCGATTCATCCGTATTGTGCGCCTTGAAGAGCGCGATGGCCTGGTCGCGTGTCTGCATGGGGCGCAGGATACCCTTCCGGGCTACTCGAGGTCCAGCACCACGCGCATGCCCGGAACGATCGCCGTACCGGGGTCGGGACTCTGGCGCTGCACGTAACCCTCGCCGCGGATCAGCACCTGGATATCGGTGCGCGACAGCAACGGCACCAGAAGGCGCTTGGGCGTGCCGCGCAGGTCGGGCATGCGCGCGCCGATCTCGGCGGGAGCCATCGCCGGCAGCTTGACCGCGCCGGAATGGGTCACGGTGGGCGTCTTGCCGCGCGGGATATCCAGGGTGGCCAGGGCGGCCTCGGCGGCATCGCGCACCATGGGCGCGGCGATGCGTCCGCCCAGGTATTCGGCGCCGCGGGGTTTCACGATCGCGATGTAAATGGCCACCTTCGGATTGTCGGCGGGCAGTATGCCCACGGTGCTGGCGATGAAGTCCTTGTCCGAATAGGCGCGGGTCGCCGGATCGATCATCTGCGCGGTGCCGGTCTTCACGGCCATGCGCACGTCGGGCACCTTGGCGCGCCATCCGGTGCCTTCAAGGCTGGCAGCCGACTCCATGGCGTCCAGGATCTTGCGCGCGGATTCGGGAGAAATCACCGTACGCACCGCCTGCGGCGCGTTTTCGTACACCAGGCTGCCGTCCGCGCGCTCGACCCGGCGTACCGTGGTCGGCTTCATCAGGACGCCGCCGTTGCCGATCGCCGCGGCGGCCTGCGTCATCTGCAGCGCGGTGACCAGGCTCTCCTGTCCGATGGCCACGGTCGCCTTTGTCCGCCCGGACCAGTCCTTCGGATCCTTGATGCCGCCGGGACTTTCGCCCGCCAGGCCCAGTCCGGTGCGCGAACCGAAGCCGAAGGTCTTCAGGCGCTCGTACATGTCGATGTCGGCCAGGCGTTCGGCGGCATAGGCCACTCCCGCGTTGCAGCTGTTGGCCAGGATGCCCGCCAGGTCCACCTTGCCGTGCGGCGCCAGGCAGCGGATCACGATCTTTTCGCCCTTGGGCGTCGTGCGCGTGTAGGCCCCGGTGCATTCGAACGTGGTATACGGCGTGATGGCCCCGTGATCGAGGATCGAGGCCATGGAGAACACCTTGAACACCGACCCCGGTTCGTAGGCGTAGACCGAAAGCCGGTCCTGCCTGAGCGATGCGGGATAGGACTGGTACTTGTTCGGATCGAAGTCGGGCACCGAGACGTACGCCAGAAGCTCGCCCGAGCGCACATCCATTGCCGTCATGAAAATGGCCTCGGCGCGGTGCGCGGCCAGGGCGGCGCGCGCCTGTTTTTCGAACAGGTACTGCAGTTCCGCGTCTATGCTGAGCACGACATTGTTGCCGCGGGGATACGCTTCCGCGGCGTTCACCGGGCTGCCCATCCGGTCGGGCGCCTGCGTGGGCGCGGGGCTCAGGTCCGCGTCGTATTTGACCTCTATCCCCTCGAGGCCACGATTGCCCTCTCCCGTGAAGCCGATCAATTGCGAGGCCAGGCGGCCTTCGGGGTACAACCTTCCGGAAACCTCCTCGGCCTTGATGCCCTTCAGCCTGCCTTCGGCGCGCGCCGCATCGACCGCTTCGCGCACCGAGGGAGGCAGCCGTTTGCCCACATAAAAGAAATCGGCGTTTCCGTCCTTCCACCTCGCCATGATTGAAGCGGCGTCGGTACCGACGATGCGCGCCACTTCGGCGGCGTCGGCGGAGAAACCGGCGGCGTCGGTATCGGGGCGCCAGACCGAAACGTCGTACAGCGGGGTGTCCACCGCCAGGAGCCGGCCGTCGCGGTCCAGGATGCGCCCCCGTTCCCCGCGAAGATCCGCGGCGGCCTGTTCAGGCGGAGGCGCGACGGCGAGCATCACATAGCGCGCAAAAATGACCAGACCGCCAATCGCCAGCAGGACAAGGAGTTGCGTCGAGCGGCGACGCAGCCCCCGCTTCACCGGAGGAACCATGCCGGCAAGAGTATCACCCGCCCCGACACCGACTCAACCGGAATCGGTCCGTATTCGCGCGAGTCGGACGATTCGGAGGGATTGTCGCCCAGCAGGTACACCCGGTCTCCCTGCACGCGGTCGGGCAAGGCCCAGGCGCCCACGCGCTTGACCACGGCGCTTCCCGTGGACGGATTCCGCGCGGCGACGATCTGCCCGGTGGAGGGAAAGCCCCAGCGCAGCAAATACCCGCCCGAGGGCGAAGGCAGCCCGTAGGCGGCCTTGTACACCAGCACGCGCGCGCCGGGCCGCAGGGTGGGAAGCATGGACCTGCCCTGCACTACCGCGACGTCAAACACCAGCAGGCGCAGCAGGATGGCCCCCGCCACCACGAGGAGAATGACGAGCAGCGGATTGGCATCGGTACCGCGCGGTTTCATTTTGCTGAGAAAGCACTATAATGCCGCCCGCCCGTGGTGTCGATAAGAAGAAGGCCATGGATTCCATCTTCACCAGGAACACGAAGTCACGTTTTGTCACCATACTCGACCCTTCCGCCTTCCCCTCCATGGCGCGGAACCTTCCGGGCGGGGATCGCGCGGCATCCAGGCCCGCGCCGCGCGCCACCCGCATAACCCGCGCTTCCCGCAACGCAGGGGCACGGGCTTCCGCGCTACGCGCCGCCGCCCCGGGCGGTCCGGGCATCCTTACCCGCCTGTCGCGCAGCGCGGCGGGCGCCGGAGCGACCTTGGGCGACCACGCACGGGACGCGCTCAGGCAAGGCCGCTTGGCAGCCCTGAAAGGCGTCTCCGCCGCGGCGGGCACCCTGCGCGCGGCCAGCGCCAGCGCCAGCGCCAGCGCCACCGCCA
>CAYRXK010000023.1:20603-22796 GCA_964428265.1 uncultured Treponemataceae bacterium | reverse complement strand
CGCGGCCGCATCCGCGGCCATCGCCCTTCCCGCGGCCGAACCTGCATGGCTCCTGGCGCTGGACGCCCTGCCCGACCTTGCGCTCTCCACCGCGCGGCGCCTCGCCTCGCTCTGCCTCTCCACACCGCGCCGCCGCATCGGCACGGCAGCATCCTTCCTCGCGGCGGCCGCGCTCGGCGCCGCCCTCACGCTCGGCGCGGGCTACCTCGCCGACAGGCTCGCCTTTCCCCTTCCCGCCGCGGGCCTCCTGCCCGACGAGGGCAGCGCACAGGAACTCCTGATGGCGGTCATATCGCCGGAAAGCGGACAGGACGCCGCAGGCAAGCCCGGCAGCCTGCCTCCCCTGCCGGTCATGCTGCAGACCCGGACCTATACCGTCCGCTCGGGCGACAGCATCGCCTCGGTGGCCAAGCGCTTCGGCGTGCGCCAGGATACCATCATCTCCCTGAACGGCCTGTCCACCTCCAAGAGCTTCCGCTCCGGCGTAACCCTGCGCATCCCGAACATGGACGGCGTCACCCACCGCGTGCGCAAGGGGGAGAGCCTCCTGCTCATCGCCAGACGCTACGGCACGGACATGACCCGCCTGGCCGACGCGAACGACCTGGAATCAGCCTCCCTCCGCGTGGGTCAGAATCTCTTCATACCCGGCGCGCGGCTCTCATCCTCGACCCTGAAGAATTTCTACGGCGAAACCATGGTCTGGCCCCTGCGCGGCATAATTTCCTCGCCCTTCGGCTACCGCTCCAACCCCTTCTCGGGCGCGCGCACCTTCCATGCCGCGATCGACGTCGTAGCGCGGCGCGGCACGCCGGTAAAGGCCGCGATGGACGGCAAGGTCGCCGATTCAGGCTACAACAGCGTGTTCGGCAAATACGTGATCATGTCGCACTCCGGCGGATACCAGACCCTCTACGCCCACCTGGACGAAATCCTGGTACGCAGCGGCCAGCGGATCGACCAGTCGGCCACCATCGGCAAGTCGGGCAATACCGGCCAGTCCACCGGGCCGCACCTGCATTTCAGCCTGTTCAAGAACGGCAAGGCCATCGACCCCCGCTCGCTGCTCAAATAGCCACCCCGGTAACGTCTGAAATTTCAGACAGGTGCGCGCCTCATCCGTATGGAAATATATACGGGTCGAGGCGCGTTCCGCGCATCTCCAGGCCCGCCCGGCCTCGACATATTAAAATAAATCATTCATCAACATATACTTACATTTATTCGCATAAATTATCCGCCTCTGGCACGATTCCTGCTAACTAATTGCCGGAGACAACCACATGCACACTACCGGATACATGGACCACTCGAGCGAATCACTGAAAGCGTACTGTGCGTCGATCCGCGCGATCGGCCTCCTGACGACGGAAGAAGAAAAGGACCTGTCCAACCGCATCGCCAAGGGCTCGGAGCAGGCCCGCGCCCGCCTGATCGAAGGCAATCTCCGCCTGGTCATCAAGATCGCGAAAAGCTACCGGAACAGCGGCATGCCCCTGGTGGACCTGATCCAGGAAGGCAACATCGGGCTGATCAAGGCCGCGGAGCGCTTCGACGGCGCGCGCAACGTCCGCTTTTCCACCTACGCCGCCTGGTGGATCCGCCAGTCGATCATGCGCGCCCTGGTGAACACCGGCAGGACCATCCGCCTGCCCCACCGCAAGGAGGAACTTCTGAAGCACATCCAGGCCACGATCGGCATCATGAGCCAGAAGCTGAAACGCAACCCGACCACCGCAGAACTCGCCTCGGAACTGAACCTGCCCGAGGCGGAACTGAATGAACTCCGCAGCATGGCCGGCACCCCCTCGACCCTGGAACGCGACAACGAGGAAGAAGGAAGCCTTCTGGAAGTGTACGAGGACTTTTCCTATTCTCCCGAGGTCGAGTTCGAGAAGGCCTACCTGCGCGAGGAAACCGAAAAGCTGCTCATGGAACTGGAAGCGAAGGAACGCGACATCCTGGCCACCAGGTTCGAGCTGTTCGGCCGCGCGCGCAAGACCCTGAAGCAGATGGGCGCCGAGCTGGGCATCTCTCCGGAGACGGTCCGGCAGGCCGAAAAGCGCGCGGTGTCCAAATTGCGGCATGTTGCAGAATCGCGCGAGCTCTCGGTCGCCATCGCGTAAGCTTCGGCGCCCCGGGCGCCCAAGGGTGGCTTGCCCGCGCTTTCGGCGCCCCGGGCGCCCAAGGGTG
>CAYRXK010000023.1:15894-20503 GCA_964428265.1 uncultured Treponemataceae bacterium | reverse complement strand
CTTGCCCGCGCTTTCGGCGCCCCGGGCGCCCAAGGGTGGCTTGCCCCTGCGTTCATCGACCGGTAGTATCTGACCAGTGAATCGAAGATGGTCCGCGCGGCGCGGCGGACGGAAACCCGCAGGCGGCGCCGGCCCCTACGTGTTCGCGCTGCTGCTGGTCGCCACCGCGATCGTGGTGGCGACCAGGTTCCCGGAATCCCCGCGCCCACCGGTCGCGCGACCTCCCTATGGAATTCCCGAATTCGTGGTGGAAGTGCCTCCCGGCTACGAGGATCTGCTGCCTCCCGATCCGGCCTCGGCCACGCCCCCCGCGGTGCCCGCTCCGCACCCCGCGGAACCCCGACCCGCCGCGGCACGCCCCGCGGCCGCGCGGCCCGCCGTACCGCGCCTGCCGGAAATCCTGCCGCCCCTGCGCGCCGACGGCACGCGGGGAGTCCTGGCCATCGTCATAGACGACGCGGGCTACGACCTGCGCCAGCTCAAGCCATTCCTCGACCTGCCGTTTCCGGTGGGCATAGCGGTGCTGCCCGGCCTTGCGCGCAGCGCCTCCGCGGCGAAAGCCGTGCTGGACGCGGGCAAGGAGCTCCTCCTGCACCAGCCGATGGAAGCCCTGGGGGGCCAGAACCCCGGACCGGGGGCGATCACCCTCGACATGAAACCGGATCAGGCGCGCGCGATCCTGGAACGCAATCTGGACGCGCTGCCGGGAGTTTCGGGCCTGAACAACCACATGGGCTCGGCGGTCACGCGGAACGCCGACCTGATGCGGTCGGTCGTCGAGCTTGCCAAAGAACGCGGCATCTACTATCTTGACTCGCGAACGACGCCGGACACCGTGGTCCGGAACACCGGCCTTGGGCTGGGCATCTCGACCTGGGAGCGCGACGTGTTCCTCGACAATTCCGGCGATCGCGAATCGATTGCGCGCGCGCTCTCCGAAGGCAAGAAACTGGCCGCCTACAAGGGTTCCGCCATACTCATCGGGCATGTCTGGTCCTCCGAACTGGCCAGCACCCTGATGGAGTTCTATCCGCAGCTGGTGGCGGAGGGCTATTCGCTGTCCACCATTTCCCGCCTGATGATGATGGAAGCGATCGACGCGCAGGAAGAGGAGACCGCAGGCGATGCGCCTGTTGGGAATTGAGTCCTCCTGCGACGAGTGCGCCGCCGCTGTGGTGGACGACGGGCGCGCGATCCTGTCCAGCGTGGTCGCCACGCAGATTCCCCTTCACGAACAGTATCGGGGCGTGGTGCCCGAAATCGCCAGCCGCGCGCACGTGCAGTGGATATCGGGCGTGGTTTCGCGCGCGCTTTCCGAGGCGGGCGTCGGCCCCGGCGAACTGGACGGCATCGCCGCCACGGCCCGCCCCGGCCTGATCGGATCGCTGTCGGTGGGGCTGTCGTTCGCCAAAGGCATGGCCTGGTCGCTCGGCCTGCCGTTCCTGGGCGTCAACCACATGCTGGCGCACCTCTACGCCCCGCAGCTCGAGGCGCCGGTACCCTACCCTTTCATAGGCCTCCTGGTATCGGGCGGGCATTCCATCATTTGCAGGGCGCTGGATTTCGACCGGATCGATGTGATGGGCACCACGATCGACGACGCCGCGGGCGAGGCCTTCGACAAGGTGGCCAGCTTCTACAACCTGGGCTATCCGGGCGGCGCGGTGATAGACCGCCTGGCCGAACAAGGCGACGATCGCGCCTTCGCTTTTCCGCGCCCCTCGCTGCACAAGGGCGACCACCGCTACGACCTTTCGTATTCCGGTCTGAAGACCGCCGCGATTTACCAGCTGGACCGTTACCGCCGCAAGGACGCCCCATCGACCCCGGAAAACATCGCCGCCTCGTTCAGGCGCGCCGCGATCGACACGCTGGTGGAACGGCTGCTGGCCGCTGCCGACGACACGGGCATACGCACGATCGTGGCCGGCGGCGGCGTGGCGGCCAATTCGTACCTGCGGCGCAGCCTGGCGGCGCGCAGGGACCTGGACGTGCGGTTCCCGCGCATGGATCTCTGCGGCGACAACGGCGCCATGGTGGCGGGCATCGCGTACCGCTACTTCGCGCGCGGCGATCGCGACGGCATGGACCTGGTGCCCGAATCGCGCGTGCCGCAGTACCGCCGCGCCCGGTGATGCCGGGCGGGGCCGCTGGCGCGGGCGCGATATCCGTTGACCCGGCGCCCCGCGCTGCGCCACACTCCACCCCATGAACCTCGAACTTGAAAACGCCGCGCGCATCGCCGCGCGCGATTGTTTCGCCGCCAAGCCCGGCGAAAAGGTACTCATCGTCAGCAATCCCGGCCACGAGGTGGCCGATATCGCGCAGGTCCTGTACAAGGCCTTTGTCGAATGCGGCTGCCACGCCACCCTGGTCCTGCAGGAGCCCAAGTCGCAGACGGATTTCGCCGAGGATGCCGTGATCGGCGCCATCGGGTCCAAGCCGGACATTTTCGTGTCGCTTTCGGCGGAAAAACTGGGCAAGGACCGGGCCATGCTGGCCGCGCCCCGCACGGCGCCGGACGGCCGCGTCTACGACAGCTCATTCCACTACTTCCTGCACGGCACGAAGGAAACGCGCGCCTTCTGGTCGCCGCGCACCACCATGGACATGTTCTCGCGCACGGTCGCGGTGGATTACGCGCAGATGCGAGAGCGCGCCAAGGCCCTTGCCGCGGTGCTGGACGAGGCGGTGTCGGTGCGCGTGACCGCGCCGTCGGGCACCGATGTGATCGTGGGCCTGCGCGGGCGCGCCGCCATGCTGGACGATGGCGACTTTTCCTCGCCCGGACAGGGCGGCAACCTGCCCGCGGGCGAAACCTTCATCTCGCCGGAACTGGGCACGACCTCGGGTATCATCGCCTTCGACGGGTCCATCGCCGACACCGCCGGCGACATCGTGATCGCCCGGCCCATCGTCTGCCGCGTGGAACGCGGCTTCGTGCTTTCGGTCGAGGGCGGCGAAGAGGCCGAGCGCCTCGAGGCCGCGCTCAGGCGCGGCGCGGAGAGCGCCGCGGCGCTCGGCCGGGCCGGCACCTTCGAGCCTGAAAAGGCCCTGCGCTACGCCACCAACGCGCGCAACATCGGCGAACTCGGCATCGGCCTGAACCCCCGGGCGGAAATCCGCGGCAAGATGCTGGAAGACGAAAAAGTCCTGGGCACCTGCCATTTCGCCATCGGCTCCAACTACGACGAGGACGCGCCGGCCATGATCCACCTGGACGGCATCGTGCGCTCGCCCACCATCGTCGCGACCATGCCGGACAGCCGGCAGGTCACCATCATGGAGCGGGGGAAGCTTCTGGCGGACTGATCTTCCTGCCGGTCTTCGGCACGCGGCGCGACGGCTTCTTTTCCACCGCTCCGCCGCGTGCCGCCTCGATATTCCGCACCTGGCGCAGCAATCCTTCCGCGGCGAGGCTCATGAGGCTCGCTTCCGCGGCCAGGCGCGCCGCAAGGGGGCGCAGGATCGCCGGACCGGCCGGCTCCTTCAGCCCATCCACCGCCTGGCCGAGAACGGCGCCTGCATGGTGCGAAGCCTGATCGAAGGCCTGCCTGAAAAGATCGTAGAAGGATTTGAAGGAGTCCCCGCCTTGCCCATGTTCCGGACCTGAATGTGCGGCACCTTCCGGCACCGTTCCCCGCGCGGGAGCGGGGCTTGTGTCGCCCAGCAGGACCGCGAGATCGGGAATCGTCAGCACGCGCTTCAGGGTGCAGACCACCAACAGGCGCGCCAGGTGATCCTGGGAGTACTTCTTTCCCTTCGTACGGGGCAGCACGCCGCCCTTGATGTAATTGTTCACCATGGACGGCGTGATGACGCTTTCGGGTTCGTCCGGAGCCAATCGCTGCAGTTGCCGGTCAAGGTAGATAACGACCTGATCCATGTACAGGCCGATATCGGGCAACGATTCCCATGGCGGGATGGCCTTGCCGGACATCGCGTCCAGGGCGCCCACGACATCCATGACATCATCCTGTGTTTTAGACATACACCCCCCCCGCGGCACGGAATCATATCATGCGGTATTTATAACCAAAAGATATGATATCCATACGCTTGACACATCGTTATCGGAACAATAAAGTACAATCAACTACTTGATGTGGTTTTCAATACCATTTCATAAGGAGTTGAAAATAATGACACACGCCGTGTGGATGTTCGGGGATTCCGTGTCGCGCGGAGTCGTGCTCGATGGATCGGGAAAGTACGCGCCGATACGTGAATCGTTCGGGGTACGGGCCTGCGCGCGGCTCGGGCTTGACTTGGTGAACAAGTCAAAATTCGGATGCACGATAACCAAAGGGATGCAGATCGTGTCGCACGCGTTCTCCGGCGCTGTCTCCGGCGCTACCACTGAAGCCAGAAGCGGCCGGGCGGACAGTGTGCTGCTGGAATTCGGCGGCAATGATTGCGATTTCAAGTGGGCCGAGGTCGCGGCGGCGCCGGAATCACCGCATGAACCGGCCACACCGCTCGACTTGTTTTCCGGAATCTACCATGACATGGTCGCACTGCTCCGCTCATGGTGCATCCAGCCCGTGCTCATGACCCTGCCTCCCCTCGACCCCGAACGATACTTCGCATGGTTCACGCGCGCGGGGCT
>CAYRXK010000023.1:12228-15794 GCA_964428265.1 uncultured Treponemataceae bacterium | reverse complement strand
TCGACGCGTCGCCCATCCTCTGTCCCAGTCCCGCTTCGTGACGGGTGTCGCGGCACGCGGCACAGGGGGCACGGCGCGCTGACACTGGCCGGGGTTTGAGTTTATACTTTCATCCATGGAACAGACGCGATCCCTGCATTGGGCGGACCAGACCGCCGACAAGATCATAGCCACCTGGGGCGACAAGGATTTCTACACCTGCGCCTCGGGCATCACCCCCTCGGGCACCGTGCACGTGGGCAATTTCCGCGAAATGATATCGGTGGAACTCGTGGTCCGCGCCCTGCGCTCGCGCGGCAAGAAAGTCCGCTTCATCTACAGCTGGGACGACTAC
Source organism: uncultured Treponemataceae bacterium (assembly GCA_964428265.1). Taxonomy (GTDB): domain Bacteria; phylum Spirochaetota; class Spirochaetia; order Treponematales; family Rectinemataceae; genus CAYRXK01. Next base: position 15,460 of record CAYRXK010000023.1, on the reverse strand, counting down.
GATGTCTTCCGCAAGGTTCCCCTGAACATGCCCAAGCAGGAAGAGCTGGCCAAGTTCCTGCGCTTTCCCATCACCATGGTGCCCGACCCCTGGGACCGCGACAGCTCCTACGCGCGCCACCACGAGGTTGATGTCGAGTCGGTGCTGCCCGAGGTGGGCATACATCCCGAATTCATCACGCAGGCCGAGCGCTACCGCCGCGGCGACTACGCGCAGGGCATGCGCCGCGCCCTCGAAATGCGCGAACACCTGAAAACCATCCTGGACAAGTACCGGGACGAGGACCACAAGATCCAGGGCGAGTGGTGGCCGGTGTCGGTGTTCTGCGACGCCTGCAACCGCGACACCACGCAGGTCGAAGGCTGGGACGGCGCGTGGGGCCTTTCCTACCGCTGCGAATCCTGCGGCCACGCGGAGACGGCCGACCTGCGCACGCTGAAGGGCGCCAAACTGGTCTGGCGCGTCGACTGGCCCATGCGCTGGGCGCACGAGCAGGTCGAGTTCGAGCCAGCGGGCAAGGACCACCACTCGCAGGGCGGTTCCTTCGACACCAGCAAGCACGTGGTGGAGGAAGTGTACGGCCGCACGCCGCCGGTCACCTTCCGCTACGACTTCATCGGCATCAAGGGCTCGCCCGGCAAGATGTCGTCCTCCAAGGGCAAGGTGGTGGACCTGCCGGACCTGCTGCGCGTGTACCAGCCGGAAATCGTGCGCTACCTGTTCGCCGGCACGCGCCCGAACACCGAGTTCGTCATCAGCTTCGACCTGGACGCGATCAAGATCTACGAGGACTACGACAAGACCGAGCGGATCTACTGGGGCGCGGAAAAGGCGAAGGACGCCGACACCGAGGCCAAGGAGCGCCGGATCTACGAGTTGTCGCAGGTCGATGAAGCCCCGCCCGCCGAGATGCCCTACCAGGTACCGTTCCGTCATCTGTGTTCTTTGCTGCTGATCCACCAGGGCAACGTGGATGCGGTGCTCGCCGGCCTGCCCGGCCTGAAGCCTTCGCAGGAGGGCCGCCTGCGCCGCCGCGCGGCCTGCGCCTGGTACTGGGTGAACGAATGCGCGCCGGAGGATTTCCGCTTCAGCGTGCGCAATCCGGGCGAAAAGGCCGAGTTGTCGGATGTCGAGGTGGCAGCCCTGCGCTGCTTGCGCGACGACGTGGTCGCGCGGCTTGAATCGTTCCCGAACGAGAAGGCCGTGGCCGAGGCGATCTACGAGGCTGCGACCAGGGCCGGCACCGACGGCAAGACCCTGTTCCGCGCCGCCTACCAGGCCCTGGTGGGCAAGGACCAGGGCCCGCGCCTGGCGGGCTTCCTGGGCACGCTGGGCAAGGAGCGCGTCGCGGCCATCCTGGCGGTGTACTGATTGTGAGAGACGATTCCCGCATGATTACTGTCTGGGGCTGGGATGAACGGCGCGCCGAGGAAGCGGCCGGCCTGCAACAAGCTTCCGGGTTCTATCCGGCTGCCGAGCCCGCGCGGGTGGTGGCCGTGGAACGCTCCGGCGCCCGCATCGTCACCGACTCGGGCGAGGGACGCCTGACCGGCTCGCAGCCGGTCACGGGTGACTGGCTGCTGGTATCCGGCGCCAGCACGGGCGCCGACGGGTTGCCCCTGTTCAGGATGGAGGCGATGCTCGCGCGGCGCAGCCTGCTGTCGCGCAAGGCGCCCGGCTTGGACTACTCCGACCAGCGCGCGGCACAGGCACTGGCGGCGAACATCGACACGATCTTCGCGGTGACCGCCTGCGGTTCGGACTTTTCTCCGGGACGCATCGAGCGGTTCGTCACCCTGGCCTACGATTCTGGCGCCGCGCCGGTCATCCTGCTCACGAAAATCGACCTGGATCCGTCCTGGCGCGACCTGGCCGACGAGCTGGAATCAGGTTCGCCCGCGGTGCCGGTGCTGCCGGTAAGCGCGCGAACGGGCGAAGGCATGGACGCGCTCGCGCCTTGGCTGGTGCCGGGCAGGACCATCGTAACCCTCGGTTCCTCGGGCGTCGGCAAGTCGACGCTGCTGAACGCGATTGCGGGCAGGACCCTGGCGGCGACGAGCGCGGTGCGCGACGCCGACGGCAAGGGCCGGCACACGACCACGCGGAGGGAACTGTTCCTGCTGGATTCTGGCGTCATGGTGATCGACAGTCCGGGCATCCGCGAAGTGCAACTCTGGGCCGACGCCGCCGATGTCGACGCCGCCTTTCCCGAGATCGAGGCCGCGGCGGCGGAGTGCCGTTTCCGCGACTGCGCGCACGGCGAAGAACCGGGCTGCGCGGTGCGCGCCGCCGTGGAATCGGGCGCCATAGCGGGCGAGCGCTTCGAGCGCTGGGCCCGCATGCGCCGCGAAGTGGCGGCCCTGGACCGAAGGACCGATCCGGAAGCCGCCGCCGCGGAGCGCTCGAAATGGCGCATGATCAACAAGTCGATGCGCGCGCACGTGAAATTCGCCGAACGTCGCGGGATGCGTTAGGCGACACCTGCCCGCGCCGGACGGCCCGCCCGCAGGTTCTTGCGTTATGCGAACTGACCTACCAGCGCCTCGAATTCCTCGGTCTTGCGCGCGAACACCGAAAGCGAGGAAACCCAGAAATCCTTTTTCTCGATGTCGAAGCCCGCGGATTTCGCCACGTCCACGCAGGAGGCCGCGCCGGTGGACGCCAGCAGCGCGCGGTAGGTGGCCCTGAACGAGGTGCCCTCGTGCAGGTAGCGCTCGTAGAGGCCGAGGCCGAAAAGCTGGCCGAACGCGTAGGGGAAATTGTAGAACGACAGCGAGGGGATGTAGTAATGCCCCTTCACCGCCCACATGTAGGGGTGGCGCAGGTTCGGGTCCAGGCCCTCGCCGTAGGTGCGCGCCTGCGCGTCCAGCATGAGCTCGCAGAATCGCGCGGCGGGGATTTCCCCCTTCTCGCGCTCTTCGTGCACCGCGCGCTCGAAATAGAACCGAGACAGGATGTCCACGATGACCTGGCAGCTGTCCTGCAGGTGCATCTCGGTCAGCGCGAGCTTTCCGGCGGGGCTCGCCGTGGCGAGCGCGGATTCGGCGATGACCGTCTCGGCGAAGATGGAGGCGGTTTCCGCCAAGGTCATGGGGTACTGCTGCAGGGCCCAGGGCCTGTCCTTGATGCACTCGGCGTGCCAGGCATGCCCGAGTTCGTGCGCCACGGTGGACAGTGCGCCGAAGCTGCCGTCGAAATTGCACAGCACGCGCGGAACCTTGGCGTCGGGAAA
>CAYRXK010000023.1:0-12128 GCA_964428265.1 uncultured Treponemataceae bacterium | reverse complement strand
TTGGAGCTGATCGTCTCCTGCAGGCGCGACCAGGCGTCCGCGCCGGAGCGCCCCAGGTCATCCGCAAGCGCTTCGAGCGCGGGATCCATCTGCTTCGACTGCCAGAACAGTTCCTGCTCCACGTGGTAGGCGTACGGCGCGATCCGCGCATCCTGCCCGGGGGCGCGCAGCAGCGTCAGGATTTCGTCGCGGCGGGATGCCAGCGCGTTGCGGAACAGCACCGCGGACTCCTTCCAGCCCAACTGCAGCGCCTCCACCCCGTTCAGCTCAGCCATGGACGCAGGATCGCGCGTCGCGGTGGAATAGCGGGCGTAGGCATACGCGGACAGGGTGGCGAACAGCGAACCCGCGCGGTCGTTCAGCGCCAGCGACTCAGCAAGCCAGTCGGCTGTATCACCCTCGATCCCGGCGCGATACCGCGCGATGCATTCTTCGGCGATGCCTTTCGCCCGCGCCTTGGCCTGCGCGTAACGGTCCGAGTCGAAGCCCGGGTAGATTTCGTCCAGATTCCAGAGCGGAAGGTTTTCAGATCCAGCCATCGTTGCCATCCTGCCAGTCGATTATTTCCTCGGGTCCGAAGAACAGCGCGATTTCGCGCGCGGCCGCTTCGGGCGAATCGGATGCGTGAATGATATTGAGGCCCGTATGCAGCGCGTAGTCGCCACGGATCGTACCGGGCGCGGCGTCCTCTGCCCGGGTCGAGCCGCAGAGTCGGCGCAGCATGCCCACGGCGTCGTCGCCGCGCAGCACCATGGCCAAGACAGGCCCGGAGCACATGTACTCCACCAAGCCCGGGAAAAAGGACTTGTCCCGGAGGTGACGGTAATGCTCTTCCGCCAGCGGGCGTGAGATGCGCATGAGCTTGGCCCCGACGAGGTCGAACCCCTTGCGTTCTATGCGGGATATGATCTCTCCCGCGATCCGGCGCGAAAGCACGCCGGGTTTCAGCATCGCGAAGGTACGTTCCACAGCCATGGTCGCCTCCACTCGAGTCATCCTAGCATCCCGAAAGTAGTTCATTGAAGACTGTTGATGGTCCGGAGTTGCGATTCCTTCCGGACTTTTAAATCAAACAGGGGATCCACGCGCGTTACTTCTCCATGGAAATCCCCATGGAACCGTCCTTCTGCCCCAACCCTCGCTGCCACCACCACACCCATGACCGGCAGCAGACCACGCCCCCTAGCTCCGTTGCACCTGCTTCCCCGGGTGTTCCGGTGCCGAGCAAGCCCTTCTTCGTCCGTTTCGGCCACTTCCACACCAAAGCCTACGGCATCGTCACCCGCTACCGGTGCACAGCCTGCCACCGTACCTTCTCCGATCGTTCCTTCCGCCTGGACTATTACGCCAAACGCAACCTCGACCTGCACGAAATCTTTCGTGCCATCAGCTCAGGCGAATCCCTGTCCGCCATCGCCCGTGCCCAGCACTGCTCGACCGCCTCCGTCCAGAATCGACTGGACCGCCTCGGCCGAGCCAGCCTTGCCATGCACGCGCACCTTACCACCACCCACGTCCTGACCGAAAACCTGGCCGCCGATGGCTTCGAGAGCTTCGACCGCTCCCAGTACTACCCCAACAACCTCAACCTCTTGGTTGGCTCACGAAGCCAGTTCCTCTACGCCCTGACCCATGCCACCCTGCGCCGCAAAGGCCGAATGACCCCGGTGCAGAAGTGCAGGCGCGCCACCCTGGAACAACGATTCCGGCCCCCTCCGGATGCCCTCCTGGCCGCCTTCACCCGCTTGGTCGCAATCATTCCCTCGATCTGGAATCCCCACAGGTTGCCTGAACTTACCCTATTCACCGATGAGCATCGGCTCTACCCACGCGCATTGGATAATGTCGAGGCGCTCGCCTCGGCCGAGGCGCATGGATCATTCCATCACGTGCGCATCCCAGCGACCGCACCGCGCACCCTTCGCAACCCGCTGTTCCCGGTCAACTACGAGGATCGAGAACTGCGCAAGGACATAGCTGCGTTCCGCCGGGAGTCGACCTGCTTCACACGCAACGCCGGCGCAGGATTGCTGCGGACCACCTGCCATATGGCTTGGCACAACTTCGCCAAACCGCACCGGGTCAGGGGAGCATCGGCACGGGTACATGCGGAACTCGCCGGCATAGGACGGCAGGCGATCGGCGAATCCTGGCGCACCTTCTTCGACGACCGGCCTTTCCTATCGCGCACTCCGGTGCCGGAGTGGGCTCAACGTATTTGGCTGAGAAAGATCCAGACACCCCTGGCGTCCAAGCCCGATTATGTGCCAGCCTACGCCAGGGTCTTTCAACATTCTTTGATGAACTAAGCTAACCTTGTCGCGGACCCCCGGGCGCGGCATACTCTCGCTCAGATGCCTACCATCACCCGATACCTCCGCCCCGCGGCGCGCCGGGCTTCGCGCGTCCCGATCGCCCTGCTGTCATCATCCACGGGAATTCCGGCGCTGGCCGTGGCGCTTGCCCTGGGACTGGCGTTGGGCATGAGCTCCTGCGCCACCGTGCCCGAGGGAATCCATTTCGCCGATCCCGCCGGATTCATGACCCGGGATGCTGAAATCTACCTGCGCGTTTCGGGCAGGACTTCGCGCGACCTGGTGGAATCGCTCGGCAAGGAGCGGATCGACCGCATCGCCTACGCCGCGATGAAACCCGCACCCTCGATCCGGCCCGATGAATTCCACGTGAACCAGGCCTCGCTGGACCAGTTCCTTACCAGGATGAGCGCCGCCGGCGTGGGGATTTCGTACGAGAAGGGCGGCCGACCCGTGATCGAAGCGGCCATCCTCGGCAACTACGCGGGATCCAGCCTGCCCATGGCCCTGGCGATGAACGGCGACTGGGAAAAGGGCCCCTCGGGCTATGCGCATCGCTCGGGCGAACTGTATATGGCCAATCCCCAGCCGGGCATCCTGAAGTTCGGGACCGACCGTGGGCGCACCCGCCTGCCTTCCTCCGGCGAGGCACCGGAAATGCTGCCGGCACGATATGCGGCATACGGCCAACGCCCTGCAGGCGCGGGATCGGCCGGCAGCGCGGCTGCCGGCACCTCGACCCAGCCGGACCTGCGGGTCTGGATCGGCAACCCGGGCAGGCACCTTGGTGGCGCCGCCTTCGGCGAACCCTTGAACTTGCCGGTTGAAGGCATTTTCATAAGCGCCACGCGGCAGACGGCGGATTCGTACGTGGCGGACATCATATTGCAGGCAAAGGACGAAGCCCAGGCAAGGACATTCAGGCCGGTCATACGCTTCCTCTGGGCGGCGGCGGCCGATCGAATTTTCGGGTCGGGCACTTCGTCGCTCTACGCGCTGAATCAGGAAGGCGACAGCTACCGAGTCCGGAATATGGTCGTGTCGCTTCCCGCACTGGTGCAGCTTATTCCCCTGCCCTGAGGCCGCAGGCGCCGACACTGTCGGCGCGACACTGTCGGCGCGGCTGCGTCGGCGCGGCTGCGTCGGCGCGGCACCACCGGCGCGGCTCCGTCGGCGTGACGCCGCTATTGAGGTGCCGGTCGACGGTAGCGCGGCAGGGTGGCGGGCGGCGGGCGCACCAGCGCGAACGAGGCCAGCAGATCGGCCAGCTCTTCAGGCACTGGATACGAGGGGTCGGAGAACGATGCGAAGTTGGCTTCCTCGTCGTCGCCGACGCGCTTGAGCGCATGGTTCATGCCGGCGATCACGAAGGCCGCCGCGCCGGGCCTGGCTTCCAGCAGGAGGTCGAATTCCGAGGCCGGCGCCTGCAGGTCGGACTGGCCGAACACGAGCAGCAGGGGGGCCTGCACCAGGGCCAATTCCCTTGATGGATCGAATCCGAACCACGAGGAAAGCCGTTCCTTTATTGTCAGGTCGAAAAGACCGGCCAGCGGGGCGGGCACCGCGCCGATCTCTTCGCCCCGCATGATGGCTTCCAGCAAGGCTTCCGCCTGGCGTGCCAGCGCCGGGTCGAGGGCATCGATGGTTTCACGCACGCGGGCCATCGGCGATTTACCGCTGGCGGCCAGCACGGCCAGCCCGTCGGCGAAAGCCTCGGCCCCGGTAAGCCCGTTCAGCGCCGCCGCGCCGATCCATGCGCCTTCGTTCATGCCCGCCAGCAGGATGCGCGACCAGCGCGGTATGCCCCGCAGCGCCCGGAGCGCGGCGGCGGCGTCGCGGATGTGCGTGCCGTAGGGGATCGCGGATTCGCTGTCCGCCATGCGGTAGGCCTTGCCGGTTCCGCGCTTGTCGTACCGGAAGCTGGCGATGCCGCGGTCGGCGAGCATGCGGGCGAGGGCGGCCAGTGAATCGGTCCTGCCCGGTACGTTGAAATTGTTGCCGTTGCGGTCGGCCGCACCTGCGCCGGAGAGCAGCACCACCAGCGGCAGGGCCTGGTCGGAGCCCGAGGCGCCGGGCGGCAGCAGCAGGGTCCCGGGAAGCGAGCCCCCCTCGACCCCGAATTCAAGATCGCTTTCGCCCGGATTCACCGTTGCGGGTTCCGCGGACACCATGAAGGTTCCTCGCCAGCTTCGGCCCGCCACCGAACCCAGGATCGCGGCGCGGCCGTCCCTGGAGGTGCCCGCGTACATGCCCGAAAAGGCAAGCTCTTCGCCCTCGCCGAAGGCGCCGAGTTCGAAACTTATCCGCGAGGGGCTCCACTTCACCGCTTCCAGCGGGTACCCGTACAAGGTCTGTTCCGGCAGATCCGCCAGGGCTCCGCGGTCGGCCCCCAGCAGATCGATCGTGAGCCGGGTCTGAAAAGCCTGCCCCCGGGGGTTCGATGGTGTCGGGTTGAGGGAGAGCGTGCCCGTCCAGGCACCGGGTGCTATGCCGGCACCTGTGCGGGCAGCCTGCGCCGCGCCAGGCAGGATGGATGCCAGGCCAAGCACGAGCAGCAGCGCGCAGCGCGCCAGTCGTGCGGGGCCGGAAGGAGCAGCCGCGGAACGGATCAAAGCCCCACGGCCCCTGCGAATCGCGCGTACACCTCTTCCGGGGTGCCCGACCCGTCTATGGTGAGCAGGAGCTTGCGTTCGCCGTACCATTCGATCAGGGGGGCGGTGTTGGCGCGGTATTCGGCCAGGCGGGCGCGGACGGTCTGCTCGGAATCGTCCGGGCGGGTGTAGACTTCGCCGCCGCAGGCGTCGCAAACGCCCTTTACCCTGGAGGGCATGGTGACAACATGGTAGATCTTGCCGCAGCCCCGGCAGACCTGCCGGCCGAGTATGCGGGAAAGGATGAGCGGGTCATCGACCTCGAAATTGACGACGGAACCGACGGGTTCGAATTCCTGCAGGGCCACGGCCTGCGCGACCGTCCGGGGAAATCCGTCGAGTATCCAGCCCGCTCGGGCGTCGTCTTTCGCCAGGCGTTCGCGCACGATGCCGATGGTGAGTTCGTCGGGCACGAGTTTTCCGGCGGACAGGATGTCGCGCACCTGCAGGCCGAGCGGGGTGCCGGCCTTTATGGCCGCCCTGAACAGGTCGCCTGTGGAGATGTGGGCCAACCCGATCCGCGCGGCGGCCATGACGGCGAGCGTACCCTTTCCGGCTCCGGGAGGTCCGAGAAATACGAGTTTCATGTCGTTTTCGTTCTCCTTTTTGTACCATACTGCAGGTGGACAGTTGCCGCAAGTTCAGATATACAAGGCCTGTGGGGATTACAGCGGTAGGATTCGACCTCGACGGGACCCTTTACCCGGCATCGGCGCTTGGCGTGGCCTGCGCGGCGCTGGTGGCGCGGAATATCCGCATGTTCACTGCCTTTTCGCGCGTGCGCCGCGTCTTGCGCGAATCGCCGCCGGATGGCGCCGACGCCCATGCGTTCAAACGCGTGCAGGCCGGCATGCTGGCGCGCGAAACCGGCGTTACCGAAGAACGAGCGGCGGCATGGATCTCCGCGGTGCCTGACGCGGCCGTGGCCGAACGCTTTTCCCGCGTGCGCCTTTTTCCGGGAGTGACAGGGGCGCTGGCCGAGTTGGACCGCGCGGGCCTGCGGCTGGGGCTCCTTTCCGACCTGCCGCCCTGGCGCAAACTGGAACTGCTGGGCCTGGAAGGCAGATTCCGGGCCACCCTGTGTTCCGAGGACCACGGGGCGCTCAAGCCCGATCCCAGGCCCTTCGCCGCGTTGTGCGGCGCGCTCGGGAGCCGTCCGGAAGAAACGCTGTACGTGGGCAACAAGCGGGGCTACGACGTGCTGGGCGCGCGCGCCGCGGGCATGCGCACCGCCATAGTCTCGCGCCGCCCGGTTCCCGAGGCGGGGCTCTCGTTCACCGACTGGGGCGACCTTACGCGATACGCGCTCTCGCTCATCTAGCCGAACCTGGCGGCGGTCAGGCCAGGAAGCGGTCGCCCGGCCTGGCGAATTCCACGATGCCCATCCGCTCCTCAGGGGGTTTCCGGGAAAGGTGCGTGCCGATGATCCTCGTACCCGGCGCGACCAGGGCGGGCGCTTCGCGCGCGAGCTCCTCCGCGGACATGTGGATCGACGGCGGCGACCAGCTGCCGCCTGAATCGCACAACGCGATGCGCGCTCCGGATGCGATGATCGACGCGGCCTCCGGGCCCCAGCGCGTGTCCGCGGTGGCGGCGAACCTCGGCGTGTCCCCGCCCTCGGCTCCGACCAGCATGCCGAAGGTCGGCACCGGATGGTCCATCCTCCCGAAGGAAATCCACATGTCGCCCAATGCGATGCGCGATCCGTCGCCGATCTCGACGAGGCGCGCTCCGCGGTCGAACCAGCCGATGTAGGCGCTCTCGGACGAGATGGCGGATACCATGAGGGAACGCACCCTGTCGCGCAGGCCCTCGGGGCCGATGAAAAGCGGCGCCGGCGCCCCGTCGCGGTGCATGGCGAACAGGAGGAACGGCAGGCCGAAACAGTGGTCGCCGTGGAAATGCGTCAGGATTATCGTGCGCAGGGACGCAGGTTTCACATTTTCGCGCGCGAGCGACTGCAGGATGTCCGGCGGCACGTCCACCAGGGTGTCGGCGCCCAGCATCCACGAGTTGAACGGCAGCTCGCCGTTCGCGAAGCCTCCGGTGCCCAGGATCATGACTTCAATCATGCCGAGCCTCAATCACGCCAGACCTCCCGAACGCAGGGGTGCGAACGCAGCATGTCCAGGTCCTGGTCCTGCGCCGATACGAGGATCTGACGGCCGGCGCCCACGACGGCCTCGCCGCCTTCCGCCAGGGGCAGGTGCAGGTACACCATGCAGGGCCCGTGCAGCGAAAACAGCGAATCGCGCAACGCATGCAGCTCGTCCTCGCCGGAGGCCCCCGCGGAAATCCTGACATGAAGTTCGCGCCACGAACGCTCGCGCAGGGAATCGGGGTCGAGCACTTCCTCGACCTTCAGGGCGGGCTTGCCGCGGCTCGCGTCGTAGGTGCCGCGCAGGCAGAGCACCCGCTCCTTGACGAAGGCGGCGCGCTCCTTTTCCAGGATGTCGGGGAACAGCACGATTTCCAGGGTGCCTCGGTAATCCTCGAGCAGGCCGAAGGCCATCTTGCGGCCGGACTTGGTCAGGATTTCCCTGAATTCGCGCAGCATCGCCACCACGACATATTCGCGGTCGGAGCTCGCGCGCTCCAGGTGCCCGAGATCCAGCGAGGAGGAGCGCTCCCACACCTTGCGGTATTCGTCCATCGGGTGGCCGGTGAAGTAGAACCCCAGGAGTTCCTTTTCGAACCCCAGCAATTCCTGCCGCGAATATTCGCCGGATGCCTCCATCGCGAAGGGCGGAAAGGCGGTCTCGTCGCCCGAATCGAAAAGGCTGGCCTGGCCGAAGGCTTCCTGCTCCAGCTTGCGCGCCACCCAGTCCTGGGCGCGTTCCAGGTTCAGCGCCAGTTCCTTGCGGCGCATGCCCAGCGAATCGAAACAGCCCGCGTGGATCATGCATTCCAGCGTCTTTCGGTTCAGACCTGAATCGGCGTTGCGCTCCAGGAAATCCATGAAATCCGCATAGGCGCCATGCTCCTCGCGCTCGGCCACCACCGCGCGCGCCACGCCCTCGCCCACCCCCTTTATGCCCAGCAGGCCGTACACGATGCGGCCGTCGTGCACCGCGAAAGCAGCCTCGGATCGGTTCAGGTCCGGCGCGTCCAGCGCCAGGCCCATCGCCTTGGCCTCGCCGATATATTCGGTGAGCTTGTCGGTGTTGGTGATTTCGTTGGAGAGGTTGGCCGCCATGAATTCGGCCGGGTAATTCGCCTTCAGGTACGCGGTGCGGTAGGCGAGCACCGAATACGCGGCCGCGTGCGCCTTGTTGAAGCCGTAGCCCGCGAAGGGCTCCAGCATTTCGAAAATTTCCTCGGCCTTCTGCTTCGTGTAGCCGCGGCCGAGCGCGCCCTCGATGAACGGCGCCTTTTCCTTTTCCAGGATTTCCTTTTTCTTCTTGCCCATCGCCTTGCGCAGAAGGTCGGCGCGGCCGAGCGAATAGCCGGCGACCTCGCGGGCCACCTGCATGACCTGCTCCTGGTAGACGATGACGCCGTAGGTGCCCTTCAGGTATTTTTCCAGCGAGGGGTGGTCGTATTTTATCGGAATGCGGCCGAATTTCCCGTCGACGAACTTGTCGATGAACTGCATCGGGCCCGGCCGGTACAGGGCGTTCAACGCGATGAGCTCTTCGATGGAATTGGGCTTGGCGCGCTTCAGGACGTTCTGCATGCCCGACGACTCGAACTGGAAAATCGAGGTGCTCCTGCCCTCGCCCAGCATCCTGAAGGTTTTCGCGTCGTCTTCCGGAATATCGGATTCGGCGAGCTCTATGCCGCGCCGGCGTATCAGGTCCAGCGTGTTTTTTATCAGGGTGAGGGTTTTCAGGCCCAGGAAGTCCATCTTCACCAGACCGCACCCTTCCAGGTACTCCATGGTGTACTGGGTCGAGGTCATGCCGGTTTTCGGGTCGCGGTAGAGCGGCACGTAGTCCGACAGCTCGGTTTTTCCGATCACGATGCCCGCCGCGTGCAGCGAGCTGTGCCGGTGCAGGTGTTCCAGCGTGCGGCCCACCTCGAACAGGCCCGCGTAGCGCGGGTCCGCCGCCACCTCGGATAGTTTCGGTTCCAGCTGGAACGCGGTTTCCAGCGTCATTTTCGGATCTTCGGGAATGAGCTTGGCGATGTTGTTCGCGTCGTCGAAGGGGATGTCCAGGACGCGCGCGACGTCCTTTACCACGGCCTTGGCCTTCAGCGTGCCGAAGGTGATGATCTGCCCCACGTGCTGGGCGCCGTATTTGCGCGTGACGTAGTCGATCACCTCGCCGCGGCGCTCGAAGCAGAAATCCACGTCGAAGTCGGGCATGGACACGCGCTCGGGATTCAGGAACCGTTCGAACAGCAGGTCGTATTTCAGCGGGTCGATGTCCGTGATGCGGACGGCGTAGGCGACGATGGAGCCCGCGCCGGAACCTCGACCCGGACCCACGGGAATTCCATGCCGTTTCGCCCAGTCGATGAAATCCCAGACGATGAGGAAATACCCGGTGAATCCCATCGAGATGATGATGGACAGTTCGTAGTCCGCCCGCGCGCGGATTTCCTGCGTGATCGCGGGGTAGCGCCTGGCCAGTCCTTCGTACGTTATGTGACGCAGGTAGTCGTCCGGCGATGCGAAGCCTTCGGGGATTTTGTACTCGGGCAGCAGGGGACCGGGAAAATCGATCTTGAGCTGCACCATCTCATTGATTGCGAGGGTATTGGACAGAGCCTGCGGCAGCTCGCCGAAAAGGCGCGCCATGGCGTCGGCGTCCTTCATGTAGAATTCGGAGCCGGGGAAGCGCATGCGGGTCTGGTCGTCGCGCTTGCGGTTGGTGCCGATGCACAGCAGGATGTCCTGCGCGACGGCGTCTTCCTTGCGCAGGTAGTGGATGTCGTTGGTGGCCACCAGGGGTATGCCGGTGCGCGCCGCCATGGCCACGAGTTCGCGGTTGACCTGCTTCTGTTCAGCCAGGCCGTGGTCCTGCAGTTCGAGGTAGAACGAATCGGCGCCGAATAGTTCGCGGTAGCGCAGGGCGGCGCGTTCGGCCTCCGCCACCTTGCCCGACAGGATCATCGACGGTATCTGGCCGGCCAGGCAGGCGGACGAGGCTATGAGGCCGCCTGCGTGCGCGGCCAGTACTTCCTCGTCGATCCGGGGCTTGTAGTAGAAGCCCTCGGTGAAGCTGATGGAGGAGAGCTTCATGAGGTTTCGGTAGCCCTCCTGGTTTTTGGCCAGGAGGATGAGGTGCCAGTACTTGTTGCCGTTTTCGGTGCCGGTTTTTTCGCGGCGCGAGGCGCCGGCCATGTAGAATTCGGAGCCGATGATGGGGTTCACGCCCTCGGCCCTGCAGGCTTTTTCGAATTCGAGGGCGCCGAACATGTTGCCATGGTCGGTCAGCGCGACGCCGGGCATGCCCAGGGCCTTGGCGCCCGCGGCCAGGCGCTTTACCGGCGCCGCGCCGTCGAGCAGCGAGAAATCCGAATGGTTGTGGAGGTGGACAAATTCAGCCATAGCGTGGCTTCGATTATAGCGGCCGGAGGCCTGCGGCGGTAGAGGCGGCGGCAGGAGCGGCGGTGGCCATAAAAAAGGCGCCGCGGCCGGGTTTCCGTCCCGGTCGCGGCGCCGTCTTCGGAGTCCAGGGAGGGCGCCGCGCGATTCAGGTTCCGCGGGCCGCCCTCATCCGGAAGGGTTCGGGATCAGTAGACGCTGAAGCCTGCGGGCTTGCCTCCGACAGTCCTGAGATTGCCGCCCTGATCCAGCTGATCGACCAAGTCGCCATCGGAAATTTTTCCGTTCTTATCCATGTCGACGATGATCATATAGTTGCCGATCGTCATGGTTGGGCGCCAGATGGTCTGCTGGTACCACCCGTTGGAGCATCCTGACTGGACGGGAACCCTGCGCTTGGTAGTGCCTGTGGCCAGCTTGTCGATAGGATCGTTGACATTCAAGGTCTGGTCCGAGGTTACGATGTAGACGTCCACCACGGAACCCCAGTACAGGCCGTTCGTGGTGCCACCGCCATTCCAGCCCTGGTAGGTGCCGTACGGATTCCAGATAACCTTGACGCCATAGCCCCAGAACTCGGACTGGGTGTGGGAAGCGTAATTGGTACCGGAGCCGTTCTTGTTGAAGGTGTTCACATATCCGTAGCTGTACTCGTACCTGGATAGGGTCGGATTCCAGACATAGTTGAAGAAACCATTCGATGCCAGGTTGATGTTGATGACTTTGGCTGCAACGGCCGGGGGTTCCTGCACCACGAATCCGGCCACGCCATTTCCATCGATACCGTCTAGATAGTAGGTGGTCGTTCCGGTCTTCAGGATGTTGTAGATGCCGTCGGAACCGACATCGAGCACTACCGAGTAGGAGTTCCCTTCAGCATATTCCGGAATTTCGGCTACCCTCGTCCCCGCGCTGTTCGGTCCCGTGGGTGGCCAGAGAATCTCGACACCGCTGTCCTGCGTAAGCTCAGTTAGGGTGCAATCCTGGTAGAACCAGTCGCTGTTGCCATCGATGATGTCGCCTTCCGCCCATTCAACTCCCTTGAACGGCACGATATAGACCCTGGCAGTAGTACCCGTTGCGCCGCCGAGGTCGGTCATGTTCGCGACCTTCACATACAGCTTTTCACCGGTCTGCAGGGGTGATGCGTTATGTGCCTTGAAGATATTGTCCACGACATGCTTGCCGGTGCCTGCATCCTTCTTGCCCGCCATCACGATGGGTTCGGGTCGCGCAAAATCGGTGGTATTTACGAAGAAGAACGGAAGCTTGAAGTCAGTGGTCGTGGTCTCGTTGCCGCTCTCGTCCAGGCTCACCACCCGGATATTGAAAGCATGCAACGCCAATTCCGTGGCGGTTTCAAGGTAGGGTTTGCCGGTGGCATCCTTCCTGAAGCCTACATCGTACCAGATCGGGCTGGTGCCGATGGTTCCATTTTCGTCCGCCTGGGTGCGGATTTCGGAAATGGTTCCGTTCGAGGCGTCCAGCACTTCGACCTTGTAGGAGCCGTTCGCCCTCAATCCATTGACTTTTACGTACATGGTGTCATTCGGCACCATTTTAAGCACCCGCTGCAGGCGGGAATTGAAGATCTGGATAACCGGGGGTAATGACCTCATCCTGCTCTGCAGAAGGTCGCAGGAACCGAGGAGCCCCACGGCGATCAGC
>CAYRXK010000022.1:0-32326 GCA_964428265.1 uncultured Treponemataceae bacterium | reverse complement strand
TGCCGTAGTAGCTCAGCGAGCGGCGCAGGTTCTGTTCCACCATGCCGCCCAGGATTACGCCGAGCATGAGGGGCGCAAGGGGGTAGCCGTTCTTGTCCAGCGCGTAGCCCAGCAGGACGAACGCGAACATGTAATAGAGGTCGAACACGCGGTTGTTCACGCTGATGACGCCGAGGATGCAGAACACCGCGATCAGCGGCATCAGGAAGTACCGCGGCATCTGCAGGACTTTCGCCGCCCATTTCACGGTGGACGCCTGCACGACGAACATGAAGAGGTTGGCCACGATGACGATGGCGATCAGGGTGCGGAACAGCACGGGCTCCTGCATCAGGAGCAGGGGGCCGCAGGTGAAGCCCTGGATGGCCATGGCGCCGATCAGGATGGCGGTCACGGTGTCGCCCGGTACGCCGAGCGCCAGCATGGGGATCAGGGCACCGCCCGTGGTGGCGTTGTTGGCGCTCTCGGAGGCAGCGACGCCGTCGGGGCAGCCCTTGCCGAACTCCTCGGGATGTTTGGAGAACTTCTTCGCCTGGGCGTAGGCGATCAGCGCGGCGGGCCCGCCGCCGAGGCCCGGAAGGATGCCGATGACCGTGCCGATGATGCTGGACCTGAGCATGTTGCCGAGTTGGACGCCGATCTGGCGGACCGTCGGTACGAAGAACCATTTGCTCTGGAATTTCTGCGGGATGGGGATGTCGCCGAGCTTGCCTGACGTGTACAGGATTTCGGGGAGCGCGAAGACGCCGATCACCACCACTACGAGGTCGAATCCCGCGTCGAGTTCGGCGTTGCCGAAGGTGAAGCGCGAGGCGATGCCGTTGATGGGGTCGATGCCGACCGTTTTGATCAGGACGCCGATCAGGGTCGCAATGAAGCCTTTCAGCATCCTGCCCCTCATGAGCAGGCACACGAGGCTCAATCCGAAAAATACGGTGCCGAAATACTCCCAGGGGCCGAAGGCGATCGCGAGCGAGGCGAGGACTGGCGTCAGGAGCAGGAGCGCTATGGCGCTGAATATGCCGCCGAACACCGAGGCGAAGGCGCCGATGGACAAGGCTTCCGCCGCCCTTCCGTTCAGGGTCATGGGGTAACCGTCGAACACCGTCGCCACCGAAGCAGCGGTGCCCGGGATGCGCAAGAGGATGGCCGATATGAGCCCTCCGGCCACGCCTCCCATGTAGGTGCCCAGGAGCAGGCTCATCGCTGGCACGACTCCCATGGCGAAGGTGAAGGGAAGCAGGATCGCGATGGCGATCGGGGTGTTGAGGCCCGGTATGGTGCCGAACACGAGGCCGATGATGACGCCTGCCAGAATGAGCAGAAGATTGGGTACGGTAAGCACCGCGCCGATTGCCTGCAGGATTTCCATATTGTCTCCCTGTCGCGCGTACGGCGCTCAGACGCCCAAGAAGCCGGCGGGCAGGAGCACCGTCAGGGCCTTGGTGAAGATGAAGTAAAGGGACACCACCAGCGCCACCATGGGCAGGCTCCTGGCGGCGATCGCCTTGGCGCCGCCGAGCGTGCCCTTGACCGACCAGTAGTTGAAGTTGACGCTGCCGACCAGGAAGGCGGATACCGAGATCATGAATCCGAGCCACCGCATCGTGATGATGGCGACGAAGAGCATGGCGATGAAGAAAAGCCTGGGGCCCTTGAATATCTCCAGGAAGGCGAAGGGTTCCTTCTTGCCGGAGACGAGGATGATCACCATCCTCGACACGATCGAAACCGCGAGGAGAACGAGGACAAGCTGGGGAAAGATCCTGGCTCCGCCCGAAAGGTCCATCTGCACCAGCGGAAAGCCGAAGGTGATGGCCAGCATCACTCCGCAGGCCGCCAGCAGCAGCGACAGAAACAGCAGTTCACCCATCTTGTCCTCCTCCGGAGCCGGTTACTTCTTCAGGTTCAGCCGCTTGGTAAAGTCGGCGAAGGCGGCGTACACGTCCACCAGGAGCGGTTCGTACTCGTTCCTCGGAGTATAGCGCGGGCCGTAGGAAAGCTTGCGCACATCGGCCTGGTAGGCCGGATCTTCGGTGGCCTTGCGCACGAGTTCGCCGATGTAGTCCAGCTGCGCCTCGGGCGTGCCCTTGGGCGCCCACATGCCGAACATCTGGTCCAGGAAGGCGGTGTTCTGGTAGCCCATCTCCTTGAAGGTGGGAATGTTGTCCCAACCGGGGAGCCTGGAGTTCGCGTAAACGCCGAGAGCCCTGAATTGCCCGCCCTTGATGAAGGCCTGCACTGCGCCGAAGCCGTCGATATAGGTGTCGATGCGGCCGCCCAGCAGTTCGGGCGCCTTGGCGCCGGCGCCCAGGTCCACGTTCTTGAAGTTGACCTTTTCGTGGTCCTCGATCTTCAGCCCCGCGAAGAACGGCAGGGTTCCGGACACCGTTCCCAGCTTGACGGCATCGGGTTTTCCGCGCGCGGCGTTCACCAGGTCGGCAAGGGTCTTGTACTTGGAATCGGCGCGCACGACGATGGCGAGGTAGGAGTCGAGCCAGACGCAGACGGGTTCGAAGTCTTTATATGAGAAGTCCATCGAGCCGAGGGCGTACTGCATGGGAAAGCCTGCGGGGATGTGCAGCACGGTATAGCCGTCGGGCTTGGCGCGCATGACTTCGCGCGCGCCGATGGCGCCGCCGGCGCCGATGATGTTCACCACGTTCACCGGTTTGGCCGAATACTTGCCCATGTACTTCGCCAGGATGCGCGCGGGGATGTCGGCCGTGCCGCCCGCGTCGAAGGGCACCACGAAGGTGATGGGCTTGGACGGAAAGTCCCCCGCCTGCGCGCCCGCGACCGCGGCGAGCGCGGCGATCATCAGAACCACGGATACCAGTCGCTTCATGTAATCCTCCTTGTCGTTCCCTAGTGTTCCCTAGTGTTCCCTAACGTTCCATTTCGAGTTTGCGGATGAAATACCTTCGGATGTCAGGATCTTCGGAGTAGTAGCGGGCGATGAGCCGCTCGATCATGGCGGGCGTTACCTCTCGGGCGCCCTCTCCTTCCGCCAAACGCGCGAGCGCTTCCTTGATCTCTTCGAGCCGGGCGCTGCCGGCGAGCGCGAGCAGGCCCGCGAACACCCTGCGCGAGGTACCCGACCAGCGGTAGTGGCGCGCGAATTCCGTAGCGGCGAAGGCTTCTTCGGCATTGCGGGCCGCGCCGCCGGGACCGGCCGGCGCGGCGGTTTCAGG
Source organism: uncultured Treponemataceae bacterium (assembly GCA_964428265.1). Classification (GTDB taxonomy): domain Bacteria; phylum Spirochaetota; class Spirochaetia; order Treponematales; family Rectinemataceae; genus CAYRXK01. The sequence continues at coordinate 29,132 of CAYRXK010000022.1, read as the reverse complement.
ATCCAGACCGAGCCTGCGGTACTGGTCCGCGTCGGCGTCGTTGTCGCGCATGAGGCTTGTCATCTGCAGGATCAGCCGGGCGCGCAGCGCCTCGTCGCGGATCGGATGTTCCTGGTTGGGGTCGGCCTGCAAATCCCACAGCAAATCGCCATAATGGAATGAATTGCAGAAGGTGACATTTTTCAGCCTGCTGGCCGAGGGAATCTTCATTATTTCGCAGCCGCGCGAGAAGGGCAGCGGGCCGACGATGGAAATGTTCCGAAGTTCGTGCGGCTTGAAGAATCCCTGCTGGTGGGTTGGCATGAGGGTGTATTCGTTCAGGGGTTCGTTGCCGAAGTTGGCGGCCGCCTTCATCAGGACGTGGCGGCCGTCGGTCACGTTCACGAAGGACCCGTGGAACCCGAACAAAGCCGCCTCTCGCACCGGAGTGTCGGCGGCCACGGTGGCGGCGAGCGGCTTGCCCCTCATTTCTGGCGGAATGGCCAGTCCGAACCAGTCCAGGATGGTGGGCGCGATGTCGATGGTCTGCACCAGGGACTTGCGCCGCTGCCCCTGGACGCCGCAGCGCGGATCCCACACAAAGAAGGGTATGTTCGCCAGTTCCTGGTAGCAGGGCATCACCGATTTGGCCCACCATCCCTTTTCGCCGAGCATGAAGCCGTGATCGGTGTTCACGATGAGGAGGGTGTCTTTCCAGAGGTCGTGGCGGTCGAAGGCGTCCAGCACGCGGCCCAGGTTGCGGTCGCACATGGCCAGCAGGGCCTCGTAGCGGCGCCTGGCATGTTCGATCACTTCGGGAGCTTCGTCGGCCGGAGCGTAGGGCGGCCAATCGAACAGCGGGCCGTCGTAGGTATCCGGCCGGCTTGACGGCAGGTCTTCCGGCGCGGTGAAGGGCTCGTGCGGATCGAAGGTCTCCAGGTGAAGGAACCAGTTGTCCCTGTCGTGATTGCGGTTCAGGAATTCCAGGCCCGAGTCGAAGGTAAGGTCCTGCGGCCAGAGGCCGGTTTCCTCGATCCTGGCACGATTCTTCCAGCTGTTTTCCCACCATTCGGGGTGGGTGAATTCGCGCATGGTCGGCACATGGTCGGGGATCTGCGCTTCACCGGCGTCGCCCACCCAGGTGTCGCCCTCCTGGCCGCGGATGCAGTCCCAGGACGCGTAGCGCGAGTGGTAGGTGGCGCCGCCATCCTCCCAATAGTGGTAGTGGTCGCTGACCAGGCGCGAGTGGATGCCGTGTTCCTTCAGGAGTTCGGGCATGCTGTTGTCAAAGGGTTCGAGGGGGCCCCAGCTGCGGTGCAGGAAGGACAAGCGGCCGGTATGGATGTCGCGGCGGGCCGGCATGCAGGGCAGGCTTCCGACAAAGGCCGCATCGAAGGTGGCCGCGTGCGCCGCGAGCCGGGAAAAATTGGGCAGGTCGATCCGGTCGTTGCCGTAGGGAGGAAGGTACCGGCGGTTGAGGGAATCGAACATGACCATGACGGCGCGCACTGCACTGCTCCTAAAACTGTCTGCTAGTTGTCAGTTATACTAAATCGCTATCCGCTAGTTGTCAAGAAAAATGTTGACAGGTCGCCTGCCCGCCAGTATCGTGGGTACAGAAGGGATAAAAGGAACGGAGACGTGAAAAACGATGTGCTCAAATACTTCAAAAAGACCGACATTCCCGATCCGGTGGACATCATCATCGACCGGATCGCCACGCTGATCGACCAGGGCGCGATCGGACCGGGCGACCGCCTGCCCTCGGGCAGGGTCATCGAGCAGCAGATGGACCTGCCCCGGGGCGTCATAAACAAGGCCCTGCAGCGGCTCGAGGCGTACGGCATCATCCGCACCGCCCCGCAGAGCGGCACCTACATCGCCGACCACAGCCGCGAGGTCCTGCTCGGCCTGATCGCCAACCTGCAGCGCTCGGCCTCGTCGGATTACGAATACCTGGTGGAGGTGCGCTGCCTGCTGGAAGAGCACGCGGTGCGCCTGGTGGCGGCCAACTCCTCCGAAGAGGCGGTCGCGAGCCTTGAGGCCGCCCTGGCCACCGCGGCGCGGAAAATGAAGGAAGGCCATGCGGGGTTCGACGAGGACATCGTGTTCCATCTGAAAATGGTGGAACTTTCGGGCAATCCGGTGCTGCGCTCGGTGGTCACCCTGCTCGCGGTGGACAGCATGGCCACCCTCGGCGAACTGGAGCAGGCGACCGGCAAGGCCAAGGTGGCCGCGCGTTTGCAGGCGGGGCTTTCCGAGCACGCCGAAATCCTTGACGCGATCCGGGCGCGCGATCCGGACAAGGCCGCCCGCGCGGTGCGCGAGCACTTCCGGAAGGCGAAGGAATTCAGGAAGGGGTTGTCGGCTACAGCCTGAACATGCGCCTGAGGTTGGTGGTGCGCGTGATGCGCCGGTCCAGGTAGATCAGGAACACGGCGATCGGCACCATCGACAGGAGGCAGATCAGCGACCAGGTCAGGCCGACCGGCAGGCGCAGCAGCAGGTCGATGAAAAACTCCACCCCCACGCAGAGCGCGGCCGCGCCCAGGAGCACCGCCGCGATCACGGTCAGCCCCTTGCGCCGCATGCGGGCGATGGCCAGCGCCACGGCGGCGATCACCGCCTCGATCCAGAGCGCGAGCGGCATGCCGAAACTGAGGGACCAGCCCAGGCCGCCTTCTATGGAGTCCAGCGCCAGCAGGAAGAGCGGCAGGGCCAGCACGAGCAGGATGATCCGGGGCGCCTTTTTCGATTCCAGTACCAGGAAGCCTGTTGCCGCCATCCATATGAATCCCAGCGACGACAGCGGATACAGCGACCAGGAGAGCCTGCGCGACAGGACCAGGTTGATGGCCGCCAGGGTCAGCGCGGTGATGATTCCGGCGACGCTGATGACTTCCCAGGCGATTTTTTTCTGTTCGCCCAGCGTGAAGTGGGTATGGTCGGGCGATCCGGGGAAGGTTTCGTGTTCGGGGCCCGCATCCCGCGGCGGTGCGGACTCGTCGGCGCGGGCGGCGTCGGGCAGGCTCACCGGCGAGGCGCACAAGGGGCATTTCCGGACCTCGGGATCGAGTTCGACGCCGCAGCGCACGCAATAGGGCATGTCAGTCCTCCATCGGGCGGCGTTCCATCTTCACGGGGAGGCCTAGCCGCCTGAGCTTGGTGAAATAGAGCCGCTCCAGTTCGGGCCGAACGGCGAGGCCCCCGAAGTGGATGCGCAGGTCGTTGCCCCATGACAGCATGGACGCGTTGGTGCCCGTGACCTTGCTGGGCGCGGGGATCAGGGTCCAGGTTTCCACGTGGGGGCTGACGCCGGGCGGCAGGTCGATGCGCCCGAGGTTGGAGATGAATCCGGAGAGGGTGTTGTCGCCGTAGACCCTGAAAAGGATGCGCGCGAAAAAGTCCTTGATGCCGAGGGGCACCAGGCGCACGGCGAGCGAGGTGGCGCCGGCGACGTTGCGCGTGATCTGGGTCGAGATGGACCTGGCGTCGTGCGCGATGCGCAGCTGGTGGTGGGTCCGGCTGAGGATTTCGTCGAAATCACGCCGCCCCAGGCGCATGTCCTGCGTGACGAGCACGAACAGCGAAAAGTTGCGGTTGCTGCGCGTGGGAAAGAATTTGCGCATGTTCACCGGAATTTCGAGGGAGATCAGGTGGGGTTTCCGGGCGCGGGGGTCGGCCAGCCAGAGATCCTGCAGGCAGTCCATGTACACGGCGGCGCAGAGTTCGGTCAGCGTGACGCCGCGCGCCTTGGCCAGTGCCAGCGCGTCGCGGAGGGGAACGGTGGCGCCGATGACCCGATACTGCCCCTTGGGCAGCAGGGGGGTCCGCAGGTGCCAGGCGCGCGGTTCGACCGTGGCCGGCGGCAGGTGCGAGGCAAAGTGCCGGCGGTAGCCGTCTTCGTATTCGGTGGCGTCGGGGGGCGAGTCGGGGGAGTGGATATCGGCGTAGTCGCCCGTGCCCAGGGGCGCGCCGGGATCCACGCCCAGCCTGCGGAAATACTCGACCACCAGGCTTTTAAGGAAGGAGATGCCGCCCGCACCGTCCGCCATGGCGTGCGAAATTTCCGCGGCGATTGTCCGCCCGCGCACCCGGATGCGGAAGAGCCGTGTGCCCGGAACGTTGACATTCCAGGACTGCGAGGGCCAGCGCGGGTCGTCCTCGGATACCGGCAGGTTGGGGGCAGGCTCGAGGTAATACCAGAAGAAGCCGCGCCGTAGCACGACGTTGAAGTACCGGAACCGCACCGCCATCGCGGCCAGCGCGGCGTCGAGCACATCGCGCCGCACCTCCTCCTTCAGGATCGCCTCCATCCGGTACAGGCTGGTGGCCACGTCGTCGGATACCGCGGGCATGATGATGCCTGCGTTGTCCAGCGCGTACCAGGCGCCGCGCTCGTCGGAAAATCCGGTGCGGGCGAAGCGTTCGGCCTTTTCGTTCCTGTCGGTGCGGGATTCGTGACGCGCCACGGGGGCTGCCCCGATTCCGTCAGAGGAAGGGCACGAAGGGCATGGCCAGGACCAGCGCGGCCGTGACCAGGATGGCGGGCAGGAAGTCGCCCGTCTTGAATTTTTTTATCTCCAGCAGGCCCAGACCGATCATGATGACCAAGGCGCCTCCGATGCCGGTGAGTTCGGCGAGCATCAGGTCGGTGACCCAGGGCTTTACCCACACCGACAGGATGGTGAGCAACCCCTGGTAGACGAGGACCGAGATCGCCGAAAAGGCCACCCCCACGCCCATCGCCCCGGCGAAGATGATGGAGATGAACCCGTCGAGGATGCTCTTGGTAAGTATAATGGAATAATCGCCTTCCGTGCCCGCCTTGAACGATCCGACGATGGCCATGGCGCCCGAACAGTACAGCACCGAGGCGTTCAGGAACCCGAAGGCGAATCCGCCTTCGTCGTCCTTGGCGAAGCGCGCCTTCAGCCGGTCGCCCACGCGCATGATGCCGCCTTCTATATCGGCCCAGGTGCCAAGGATGCCCCCGATGATCAGGGCGAGGGCGAAGGCCAGGATGTGGCTGGTTTTCAGGGCCATCTGTATGCCGATGATGAGGCTGGTCATGCCCGCGGCCGAGTAGATGACCTTTTCGTAGCGCGGCGAAATGCCCTTTTTCAGGACAAGGCCCAGCAGCGAGCCCAGGATGACGGCGATGGCGTTGATGACGGCGGCGATCATGGATGCGAACCTCGGTGCCGGGAACGAGTGTAACCCCGCCAAGCTTGACCGGGTTTGAAGGAGTATAGCATACTCAAGCCCACCAGAGGGAGAGGCATGGAAGCATCGCGCACCCGCAGCATTATCATCATTCTCGCCGTGGCACTGGCATTCCAGGCCTGCGCCACCGCGCTTCCTTCAATCCCCGAAGGCGCCGGCCCCTCCGTAATCATCCAGCGCGCGCAGGAACGCTCCGACATCTACGACTGGAAAGGCGCGGAACACTATTACCGCGTGCTGCTGGAACGCTATGGCCAGGATCCCGAGCTCGCGGTCACGGCCGAATACGAAATCGCCTACACCAAGTACAAGCGCGGCGACATCAAGGGCGCCCGGGCGGGTTTCGAGGCGCTGCTGGCGCGGTATCGCGCGCCGGGCGCGGAACTGCTCAGCCCCACCTGGCGAATCCTGGCGCAGAACGTGCTGGCGGGCATGCCCGGCGGCGCGGCCGGCGCCGGCGGCACTGCCGGCAGCCTATAGCTAGAACCCGGAAGCTTGTTGCGCCCGGCACCGCCCGGGCGCCGCGGGCAACCTTTACGCGCCTCCCTGCCCTCTCTACCCTTGCTACCCTTCCGAACCCAGCGCTTCCGCCACCTTCAGCCACTCGTCGTTCAGGGTGGCCGCTTCGGCATCCAGCGCGCCGACCTCGGCCAGTAATTTTTTCATCGCCGCGCCGTCGGAATAGAAGCGCGGGTCGGCCATGTCGCGCTCCAGGTCGCGTTTTCGCGCCGAGATGGTATCCAGCCGGGCGCCGATCTCTTCCTCGCGCTTGCGGAGCTTGCGCAGCGCGGCCTTGCGGGCCTTGTCCTCTTCCCAGTTGCCGGTCGCCGGGATTGGGGTCGGGTTTGAGGGTGAGGGTGAGGTTGAGGTTGAGGTTGAGGTTGAGGGTGAGGGTGAGGCCGAAGCGGCGGTGGTCGCGGCGGAGACGGCCGACATGAACGGCGGGGCGCCTGCCTGCGCGCCCGACGGCGGACCCGCGGCGCCTGGGGCCAGCGAAGCCTTCTTATCCAGATAGTAGCGGTAGTCGCCCACGTACAGGCGGGGCGCCGCGCCGGCTTCGAGTTCCAGCACGCGGTCGGCCAGCTCCTCGATGAAGCCGCGGTCGTGCGATACAAACAGGACGGTGCCGTCGAACGCCTTCAGGGCTTCCAGCAGGACGTCCTTGGAGGTCAGGTCCAGGTGGTTGGTCGGTTCGTCCAGCACCAGGAGGTTGGCCGGGTGCATGAGCATTTTGAGGAGCGCCAGGCGCGAACGCTCGCCGCCTGAAAGCACCGAGACTGGCTTTTCGATGTCGTCGCCGCGGAACAGGAAGGCGCCCAGCAGGTTGCGCAGCTTGGGCAGCAGGGCGTCGGGGCAGACCGATTCGGCCTCCTGTTCGACGCTGTGCGAACCTTCCATCTTTTCGGCGGTGTCCTGCGCGAACCAGGCCACCTCGACCCCGGACCCGAATTTCACCGTGCCTTCGAAGCGGGTGTCGGCGCCCGCAATGATGCGCATCAGGGTGGATTTGCCGGCGCCGTTCGGGCCGACGAATGCCATCTTCGCGCCGCGCTCGATTTCGAGGTCCAGGCCCGCGATGACCAGGTTGTCGCCGTAGGCCTTGCGCAAGCCCTCGACCTTGACCGGCACCCGGCCGGAACGCGGCGGATCGGGAAACTTGAAGTGGATGTGCTTCATGCCCTCGGGAATTTCCACGGGCACGATTTTTTCCAGCATCTTGATGCGGCTCTGGACCTGGGCGGCCTTGGATTCCTTGTAGCGGAAGCGGCGGATAAAATCCTCGAGCTTCTGGATTTCCTCCTGCTGGCGGTCCCATGCTTCGAAAATCTGGTCGAGTTCGCGCGAGCGGCGTGACTCATAGTCAGAATAGGTGCCCGGATAGCGCGAAAGGCGGCCGTTGAAGAGTTCGTAGACTTCGCGGATCGTGACGTCGAGGAAATAGCGGTCGTGCGAGACCACCAGGACGCCGCCGCGGTAGGCTGCCAGGAATTCCTCCAGCCAGGTGCGCGCTTCCAGGTCCAGGTAGTTGGTGGGTTCGTCCATGAGCATGACATCGGGGTCTTCCAGCAGGATGCGCGCCAGGGCCAGGCGCATCTGCCATCCGCCCGAAAGGTCCAGGGCGCGGCGGTCCAGGTCGGAGAGGCGGAAGCCCAGGCCCCGGAGGACTTCCTGCACGCGTTCGCGCCGGCGGTGGTAGCCGGTCTGCTCCACGGTCAGGCTGACGGCTTCGAGTTCCTCCAGCAGGCGGGCGGTGGCGCGGTCGTCGGCGCGCGAATGCTGGAGCAGGGCGCCGATCTCGTCGTGGCGGGCCAGGAGGGCGCGCACGAAGTCGAAGGCGGATTCGGCCTCCTCGTACACGGTGCCGCCGCCCACGACCGCGCCCGTCTGCGGCAGGTACGATATGCGGGCGCCGCGGGTGGCGGCGCGCTCGCCGGAGTCGGGCTTGATGAGGCCCGCGGCGATCTTCATGAGGGTGGACTTGCCGGCGCCGTTGGGGCCGGCGAGGGCGGCGCGCGTGCCGTCCTGCAGGAAGAGGCTGGCGCCTTTCAGGAGGTCGCGCGCGCCGAACGCAAGGCTTACTTCGGTGAATTGGACAAAGGGCATGTTCGGTTTCCTATCGGGATGCGGGAACGGGCGCGGGGGCGAGGGTGTGCACCCCGCGGCGCTGGTCCAGAGTGTCGGCGCGGCTGCCGGCCGGCCCTTCCACGATGCGGGCGATGGACAGGCCGTCGGCGCCGAGCCTGTAGGCGTAGCGGTGGCGCTCTTCGGCCGAGGCGCCGCTGGTACCGTTGCTGCCTGCCGCGGCGCCGGGAACGAGGACGAATCCGCCCTGCCAGGACCCGGCCAGGCTCTGGTCCAGCACCATTCCGAATCGCACGGTACCGGTAATGGCGGCATCCTCGCCGCCCGCGGGGGCGAACCCGGCGGGCAGGAGATCGGTCTGGGTCCATCCGAAATCACCGGAAGGGCCGAACACGAGCGTGCCGCCATCGGGCGCGGCGAAGGCGACGCGCGCGCCGGGCCTGGCGAATCCGAGCTTTGCGGCATTGGCGAAAAACGCCGCGCGCGCTTCGGCGGCGCGGGATTCCTGCCGGCGCACAAGCTCGGGGATGTCGGCGTCCAGGGTCACAAAGCGGGCACCGGGATCGTCGCGTCGCCAGCCCGGATCCTGCCCACCTCCGGCCGCGGCATCCAGGCGCGCGGCCCCGGACCAGGTGGCTTCGAGCGCGCGGTCTCCCTGAACGCGGATGATCAGCGGCGTGCCGGCGAACAGATAGGCCCCTTCTTCCTCGGTGATGGACGAGTATTCATACACGCGGGAAAAACCGGGCATCTCGATGCGGATCTGGCGGTTTACCGCGTCGGCGAAAAGGCCGAAGCGGAGCGAGAACCAGTCCGTGTCGATCCGGTCCTCGTCGATCATGGTCTGATACCAGGCAGGCCGCCAGGTACGGGAGAACACGAGGTCGATGGATGCGGAGAGGGTCTTTTCCGATTCGAGCACGGGAGCCTGCCCGGTGGCTTCGTCGTGGAACTTCATGGTGTTGGAAAAGACGTAGCCACGGGTGCCGTCGTCGGCCAGCACGCGGTACCAGTCGCCGGGCAGGGCTTTGCCGCCGGTGGTCACCTGTTCTCCCTTCGTCTTTTCAAGCACTTTGACCATCTGTCCTTCGCGCAGGCGGAACACGCGGCGGGCGCTGTTGGCTGGGCTTTCGCGGATGGGCAGGCCGTCGCGCGTGGCGATGAGGTATATTCCGGCGTAGTCGGCCAGACGCGCGGCGCCTTCTCGGGCGGCGCGGCGGCTGCGGTATTCCTGGACCTGCCAGAAGGGCAGTTCGATCTTGCCCGGCCCCTGCACGGCCAGAAAGGGTTTGCCCACCGGCGCCGCGCCCTCGACACCGATCACGTAGACCTTGCCGATATTGGATTTGAGGTAAATCGGAACGACCGATCCCGCCTTCAGGTTGGCCGTGGGCACCGACCAGAGCACGAGGCCCCAGCCGACAGTCCGGTCGCAACCGGCGAGCGAGATGCCCGCGATGAGCGAGAGCGCCGCGAGGAAAATGACGGGCTTGAGCGCGGCCGGCCGCGCGCCTGATCTACGCATTGATTCGAAATAGTACACTCGGGCCCGATTCTTCGGCAATCGGAGGCCCTGCGCGCCGAACACCGCGGGATCGCCATTCACGCATGGCCGGCGCGCGTGGTATTTTAACGGGATGAACCAGAAGGATGAGGGCGGCGACCGCAGCGGAAAGCCCCTCGCCGTCATAGAAATAGGATCCACGGGGATCCGCATGCTCATCGCGTCGGTGGACCGATCCGGCGCGCTGCGCGTGCTCGATCGCGCCGGCAAGCAGTCGCGCATCGGACGAGACGTGTTCACGCACGGCCACGTCAGCCGCGAAGGCGTGCGCGAAAGCCTGGCAGTGCTGCTCGCGTTCAGGGAACTTCTGAAAGGCTACGGCATCGGGCCGGCGGAAGTGCGCGTCATCGGCACCAGCGCCCTGCGCGAAGCATCCAACCGCGACACCTACGTGGACCGGGTTTCCCTGCAGACCGGTTTCAAGGTCCGCGTGGTGGAAGATATAGAAGAAAACAACCTCATGTACCTGGCGGTGCAGCACGTGCTCAAGGACCGGCCCGAACTGCTGCAGGACGCCAACGCCATGATCATCGAGGTGGGCGGAGGAACCACCAAGCTCATGCTGCTGAACAACGGGCGCATGGCGGCCGCGCACGCGCTGAATATCGGCACCCTTCGTATAGACGAGCAGCTTCGCGGTTCGGGTGCCGCGCGCGAGCAATTGCGCGAATACCTGCACAGTTCCATAAAGGCCACCTGCGACAATCTCGGCGGCGACCTGCCGCTGACCAGCGTGCGCAATTTCATCGTCCTGGGCTCCGACGCGCGCTTCGCCGCCAACCGCCTGACCGACCGCCTTTCGTCGCGCGACCCCGGCGGCTATGCGGTGGTGGGCAGAAAGGCATTCATCGAATTCACCGACAAGATCGCCCATCTCACGCCCGAGGAATGCGTCGCCACCTACCATATTCCCTGGATCGAGGCCGAGGGCCTGGTGTCGGGCCTGAGCATCGAGCGCATGTTCCTGGAGCATACCCGCGCCGACTCGGTGGTCATTCCCGACGTGTCCATCCGCGACGGCCTTTTGTTCTCCGAATGGCTCGGCCCCGACACCGTGGCCGAAGAGGAACTGCGCCGCCAGGTGCTGGCCTCCGCCGCCAGCCTGGGCCGCCGCTACAAGTTCGACGAAGCCCACGCAAGGAACGTGACCGCCCTCGCGCTGGCCATATTCGACGCGCTGCACGGCGAGTACGGGCTGGACCGGCACGAGCGCCTGCTGCTGGAAGCCTCGGCCATGCTGCACGACATCGGCACCTTCATCCGCGCCTCGGGGCACCACAAGCACGGCGAATACATCGTGCAGAATTCCGTCGTCTTCGGCCTGAACCGGTCGGATCTCACCGTGGTGGCCAACGTGGTGCGCTACCACCGCCGCAATCCGCCGGCGCCCTCGCACCTGAATTTCATCGCCCTGCCGCGCGAGGACCGCATGCTGGTCATGAAGCTGGCGGCCATCCTGCGCGTGGCCGATTCGCTGGACCGCAGCCACTCCGGGCGCGTGCACGACCTTTCGTTCGAGCGTTCCGGCGAGCGTTTCGTGATGCGCGGCGCCGACCGCGTGGACCTGACCCTGGAGCGCATGTCGCTGGCCGAGAAGGGCGACATGTTCGAGGACGTGTTCGGCCTCGCCCCGGTGATCGCATAACGCAAGGAGTGGATGTGCCCGTACGCATGCTCAACCGCGACCTTTCCTGGCTCGAATTCAACGCGCGCGTGCTCGCCGGGGCCCTTGACCGATCGCTGCCCCTGCTGGAGCGGTTGCGATTCCTGGCCATCGTGGCCACGAATTTCGACGAATTCTTCATGGTGCGCGTGGCGGCGCTGAAGTCGCGCATCAGGGCGGCCGACGCGATGCGCGATCCGTCGGGGCTGGGCGCGCGGGAAATACTGGCCAAGGTCCGCGCGCGCACGCGCGAACTGGTCGCGGCGCAGTACGCCTGCCTGAACGAAGAGCTTCTTCCCGGGCTGGCCGCGGCCGGGGTGGAGATCGTGCCCGCCGCGCTCTGGACGGCGCAGGAGCGTCGCTTCCTTGACCGCCACTTCACCAATGGCGTCTTTCCGGTCATCACCCCGCTTCGGGTGGAACCGGACGGCGCGGTGCCGCCGATCGGCAACCTGACCATGCACGTCGCCTTCGAATTGGCCGACGAATCGGGCGCGGTGCAGGTGGCCGTGGCCCAGGTGCCGCCCAACCTTCGCCGCTTCGTGCGCATCTCCGAGGAGCGCGGCGCGCGGCAGGCCGAAGGCCTGGCACGCTTCGCGCTTCTCGAGGACGTGGTGGCCGCCTTCGGCGCGCGCCTTTTCCCCGGCTATACGGTCAAGCGCACGGTCACCTTCAAGGTGGCGCGCGACGCCGACATCGGTGTCGACGAGGAGCGCGACGACGATTTCCTGGCAGCCATGGAGGAAGTGATCGCCGGCCGCCAGGACTCGCCCGCGGTCCGGATGACCTGGCGGGGCGAATCGCCCCGGTTGGCCAACACCATGCGCGCCGCGCTCGGCCTGGATACCGGCGACTCCTATCGCCTGCCCGGCCCGATCGACCTGCGCGGCTTCCTGGAACTGGTGGAATCGGAAACCCTGGCCGGGTCCTGGTCCGGATCGGTCCGGCTGCGCGACGCGCCCTGGCCCCCCGTGCGCACTCCGCCGCAGGAAGGCGTGACCATCTGGCAGGAAATCGAGGCCGCGGACCGCTTCCTGGAACTGCCCTACCAGTCCTACGAACCGGTGATCCGCTTTCTGGACGCCGCGGCCGACGACCCCTCGGTGCTCGCCATAAAGATGACCCTGTACCGCACCTCGGCCGACTCGCCGATCCTGCACGCCCTGGCGCGCGCCGCCACCGCCGGCAAGCAGGTCGCCGTGGTGGTGGAACTGAAGGCTCGCTTCGACGAGGAGCGCAACATCGGCTGGGCTGCGCGCCTGGAGCGCACCGGCGCCATCGTCACCTACGGCGTGGCGCGCCTGAAAGTGCACGCCAAGGCCGCCATGGTGATCCGGCGCGCCGAGGACGGCCAGATCAGGCGCTACGTGCACCTGTCCACCGGCAATTACAACGACCGCACCGCGCGCCTGTATTCGGACCTGTCGGTCTTCACCGCCGACGAAGGCCTCTGCCGCGAAGTGTCGATTTTCTTCAATATCCTGACCGGCTATTCGAACGTGCAGACCCTCGGGCAGATCGCCATCGCGCCCTTCGACCTGAAGACCAGGCTCATCGGCATGATCGAGCGCGAAGCCCAGCGCTCCACCCCGGAATCGCCGGGCCTGATCATGGCCAAGCTGAATTCGCTCGCCGATCCCGATGTGGTCGAGGCGCTGTATTCCGCTTCGCAGGCGGGCGTGCGGGTGCGCCTGAACGTGCGCGGCATCTGCACCCTGGTACCCGGCGTTCCCGGACTTTCGGAACATATCGAGGTGCACAGCATGCTCGGCCGCTACCTGGAGCACTCGCGCATCGCGTATTTCAGGAACGGCGGGGCGGAGGAGCTCTACCTGTCCAGCGCGGACTGGCTGCCGCGGAACCTGGAGCGCCGCATAGAATTGATGTTCCCCGTGCTGGACGAATCCATCCGCGCACAAGCCCGCGGCATCCTGGAATCATGCTTTGCCGACACCCGGCAATCCCACCGCCTCAAGCCCGACGGTTCATGGCAGCCCATCGCGCCTGAAAAGGGCGAGCGGCCCCATTCCGCGCAGGAAGCGGCCTGGCGCCGCGTGCGCGCCCGCGCCAAGCTGGCCGAGGCGCCGCAGGAGGAACTGCAGGTCAGGCGCCTGGCTTCGGGCACCCGGCAGCGCGGCGAATCCTCCTAGGCGGCCTCTCAGGCATCCACCTTGCGCAGGAGCAGCGGCAGCGAATCATGCTTCCTGCCGCGCTGCACGAGCATGCCGGCACCCATGGCCAGCAGGAACAGGATGCCGGCGGACGCCACCTCGGGCCCTTCGCCGGGGCCGGGGAAGAGCAGCGCGCCCAGGCCGTAACCGGCGAACAGGGCGACCAGGGGCAGCCCGAGCACCCAGAAGGCGCCTTTGGCCTGCTCGGCCGTGCGCACCTCGATATCCACCTGGTCGCCCTCGGCCACCTGGATGCGGTCGCGGTTGAACACCTGGATGGCGCTGCGCCGGGTCTTGCAGGACGAGTTCATGCAGCTTTCGCAGCCCTCGTGCATTTCTATCGCCACGGAGACGATCTGGCCGTCGACCCCCGCCACTTCCGCACGTTCTATCATGAGTCACGCTCCTTGCATGGTTGCCGCGCGCCTGAACGGCGAGATGCCGGTCGCCCGGCCGTCCGGACCGATGTCCAGCACGCAGCCCTGCACTTCCACCCCGAGCGCGCCGTCGGCGGCCCATTCGGGGATGCCTGAAATATACTCGCGCACGCGGGTGTCGGGGTCCTGCCCGCCCACGGACATCTGGCTGCCCGTGCGGCCGCAGTCAGTCACGGAGGCGGTGCCGGCTGCCGAAATGGCCGCATCGGCGGTCCTGACTCTGCCGTGCGATCCGAGCACCGCGGCCACAGCGCCGTCGGCGTGACGGATCATGGTCCGCTTTTCGGCCGTCGTGGCCGCATGGAAGTCCAGGACGAGGGCGTCCGCCTCGGCCCGAAGCCGCTCGGCGACCTGGTCCAGCGCGTCGAAGGGGTTGTCCGGCTGCACCCGCGAAAAGCCCGTGCGGCCGAGCAGCACGATCACCCCCAGCCTTCCGGCCGGCGTGTCGTACGCGCGGAACCCCCGCCCGGGAACCCCCGCCGGATAATTGGCCGGCCTGAGCACCCAGGGCGCGCGGGGATAATACTCGACCAGGTCCTTCTTGAAAAAGGCACCCTCGCCCATGGTCAGGCACTCCGCCCCGAGCTTGCGCAGGTAGACCGCGTGCTGCACGCCCAGGCCCGAACCGCCCGTGGCCGAATCCGCGCACGCGATCGTGAAATCGGGCTTGAATTCCGCCTTCAGGCGGCCGAGCGCCGACTTCACGGCGAACACGCCGGTCTTGCCGACAATCTCGGCGATGTAAAGCACCCTCATGGGGCGCAGTATACCGCGTATGTCAGAGGCTGTCCCCGAAGTCCGCGCGGTACTTGGCGGCCAGGCGTTCGGGCCAGTCGCTGGTGGCGTCGAGCCTGCCGTTGAAGAAACGCAGCACCTTCGGTTCCTCGACCCATTTCAGGCCGCCGACCATGTCGCGGTGCGCGTACAGCCAGCGCAGCCGGTCCTCGACATAGCGAATCTGCGAGAGCGTGAACACGCGGCGCGGCAGGGCCAGGCGCAGCAATTCCAGATCCGAGGCGATTTCGACGCCGTTCTCGTCGCGCACCGAGGATACGGTGCCGCGTTCCATGCCGCGCACGCCCGAGGCGATGTAGAAGGCCGCGGCAAGGGCGCCGGCCGGGTAATCGAAGGAGCCCAGGTGCGGCAGGAAGGCGCGCGCGTCGACATGGCAGCCCAGGGCGCCCGCGGGCGTGACCACGGGGATGCCTGCCGCCTGCAGGCGCTCGCAGAGGTGCTCGATGAAGGACGGCGACTGCGAGATGACCTGCTCGTCCAGGGATTCGCGCAGGCCGACGGCGATGGCCTCGATCTCGCGCACCGACATGCCGCCGTAGGTGAGGAAGCCTTCGAACAGGGGGATGAGGTCGCGCATCTTGCCGTACAGCGCGGGGTCCGAGGTCATGATGGCGCCGCCGCGCGACGAGGAGAGCTTGCGCGCCGAAAAGTAGACGATGTCGGAGAGTTCGGAGAACTTCCGGTAGATTTCGGCCACGGAGGCGTTCGCCCAGGCGGCCTCGCGCTTCTTTACCATATAGACGTTCTCGCCCAGGAGGCTGGCGTCCAGCACTACGGGAATGCCGGCCGCGCGCGAGATCGCGGACACTTCGGCGAAGTTCGCCAGGCTGAAGGGCTGGCCGCCGATCAGGTTGGTCGACGCCTCCATCCGCACGAAGGGAATGCGCGAGGGGCCGAATTCGGCGATCAGGGCCTTGAGCTTGCCCACGTCCATATCGCCCTTGAAGGGTTCCTTCGAGGCGACGTTCATGGCCTCGTCGCGGAAGATCTCGCGGATTTCGCCGCCCGCTAAGTCGACGTGCGCCTTGGTGGTGGTGAAGTGGTAGTTCATGGGCACCACGTCGCCCTTCTTTATGAAAGCCCGGCAGATGACGTGCTCGGCGGCGCGGCCCTGGTGCACGGGCAGCAGGTAGTCCAGGCCGAACACCTCGCGGGCCGCTTCCTCCAGGCGCTCGTAGCTGGCCGAACCGGCGTAGGCGTCGTCGGCGCGGAACATGGCGGCGGTCTGCTCGTCGGACATGGCGTTGGTGCCCGAATCGGTGAGCATGTCCAGGAACAGCTCCCTGGTGTTCAGCTGGAACGTGTTGAAGCCCGCGCGGCGAATGGCGGCGAGGCGTTCCTCGACCGGGCGCAGGTGGACTTTCTGGACGACGCGGACGCGGTGCATTTCCAGGGGGAGGTTTTCGCCCGAGTACATCCGCACCGCCGCTGCTGTGTCAAAGCTTGTGGATTCGGCAGCGCGTGCGGTCGAGCGGGCGGGATTGAGGTCGGTGGTCTCGAACATGGCGGTTCTCCTATCGTCGTGTGGTGTGGTCGGGGTCGAGGTCGCGGTTCTGCGGGATTCGAGGGTCGGCCGGGTTCACGCGGCGGGTTGTCCGAAGAGCCCCTGGCGAGGGCTTACGGCAACCCCGTCAATAGGAGTAGAGGCAGCGGGCGAAGCGGGGGTACGCATAGGCGCGTACGAAGTGGTGACAATCCATCGGTTGCATCGTTACATAGAAACACAGGAGCGTCAAGCCGCGCGATCCGGGCGACCCGGGCCGACGAGAACGGCGCGGCTCGGTACCGCACCATCCGCGCGAGCCGAATCAGTAGGTCTGCACCTCGTCGTGCACGAATTCGATCGCCACGCCCGCCTGGGCGAACATGGCCTCGCTCTCCGCTCCGGCGTGGTAGCGGCGTTCGCAGACGATGCGCGTGATGCCGCAGTTGATGATCATCATGGCGCAGGTACGGCAGGGCGTCATGCGGCAGTAAACCGTGGCGCCCTGGATGGATATGCCGCGGCGCGCCGCCTGGCAGATGGCGTTTTGCTCGGCATGCACGGTGCGCATGCAATGCTGGGTAACGCTGCCGTCCTCGTGCACGATTTTCTTCAGCTGGTGGCCGGCTTCGTCGCAGTGCGGCAGGCCTGCCGGCGCGCCGGCGTAGCCCGTAGCCAGGATTTGGTTGTCGCGCGCGATGACGCAGCCGACGCGGCCGCGGTCGCAGGTGGCGCGCTTGGCGATGGAATTGCAGACTTCCATGAAGTATTCGTCCCAACTGGGCCTGCGGTAGTGTCCGCCATCCTGTTCGTGATCACGTTCGTGATCGCGTTCGTGGTCCCGGTCGCGCGCTGCCATCCATCACCTCCGCCGACTCGCGGGCGCGCATTGCCTGCGCCCCTCGTTTCAGGTATCTTCATGTGCATCCTAGCACCGACCCGTGCCGCATGCCACCGGAGGTTCTTCCACTTATGCGCTTCGCACCCCGCCGACCAGTCGCCGCCGCCTTCGTGCTCGCCTTCGCCGTGGCGGGCCTCGCTTCCTGCCAGCAGCAGGACCTGCCCGACGGTCTCTATGCGCGCTTCGTCACCCCGAAGGGTACCATCGTGGCCTCCCTCGCCTATGACAAGGCCCCCCTGACGGTGGGCAATTTCGTCGGTCTGGCCGAAGGCAAACTCGACGCAGCCAAGGGCAAGCGCTTCTACGACGGCCTGACCTTCCACCGGGTGGAACCGGGTTTTGTCATCCAGGGCGGCGACCCGCAGGGCAATGGTTCCGGCGGTCCCGGCTACCGGTTTCCCGACGAATTCTCGCCGGAACTGCGGCATGACGGCGCCGGCATCCTGTCCATGGCCAACTCCGGCGAGCATACCAACGGCAGCCAATTTTTCATCACCCTGGGCAAGACCGAATGGCTGGACGACCGGCACTCGGTGTTCGGCAAGGTGGTTTCCGGACTCGACGTGGCCGAAAAGATCCAGGCGGGCGACGCGATGACCAAGGTCGAGATCGTGCGCGTGGGCGCTGCCGCCAAGGCGTTCAAGGCCGACCAGAAGGCCTGGGACGAGCGGCTGTCGGGGGCATGGAACGCCATCCGCGCCGCCAACGCCGCGCGAGCGGAAGCCGACATCGCCGCCATCGCCGCCAAGTGGCCGGACATGGTGCGCGACGCGGACGGCATTTTCGGCAAGGTGCTGCGCAAAGGCTTCGGCGAGCCGCCCGCGGCCGGCAGCACCGTGGCGGTAATTTACAAGGGCAGCCTGCTGGACGGAACGGTGTTTGACCAGTCCGCGCTTTCGGGGGGGCCGTTCAGGTTCCGCGTGGGGGTCGGCGAGGTGATCCCCGGCTGGGACAAGGTCGTCGCCACCATGCGCAAGGGCGAAAAGCGCCTCGTGGTAATTCCTCCCGAGCTGGCCTATGGCGCTTCCGGCGCAGGCGGCGTGATACCGCCCAACGCCTTCCTCGTGTTCGAGATGGAACTCACCTCGATTTCAAAGTAACGCCCACCGTGCGCCCTACTCCCATGCCGAGCACGCCGAGCAGGGCCGCGGTGGCGAAGAACACGAAGGGATACCCGAGGCCCGAGGCGAGCAAGGCGCCGAAGGCCGGGCCCAGCGCGTTGCCCATGGACGAAACCGACGAGGAGAGTCCGTAGATCGCGCCCTGCCTGCCCTCTTCGGCCCGATCGGCGATGAGGGCATTGGCGGTGGGCATGGTTCCCCCCATGAAGAACCCCGAGAGCGCCCTGAGCCCCATAAGGATCCAGGGCGACTGTACGAAGCCCTGCGGCACGTAGAATACGAACGCGCCGGCAAGGCAGATGAACAGCGCCCTGCCGAATCCCACCCTGCCCGAAATTCTTCCGACCGCCACCGATCCCAGCGCCGCCGCTCCCGCGGCGATGCCGATGACCATGCCGGACAGCGAGCCTGTGCCCGCACCCGACATGGCCGCGCCGGCGCGGATGCTCATGTCCAGGATCACAAGGGGGATGATGGGCGTGGCGATGGCGTTGGCGAACTGCACGACGAAAATGGCGATCATGAGAGGACGCAGGGCTTCGTTGGTGCGCAGCACGCCCAAGTCGGGGATGGCCGCGCGCAATAGCGACGTGGTCCGTGGGGCGGGCTTGAAATCCTCGTATACGAAGCGGCGCACCACGAGTCCCGCGCCGAAGAGCAGGACACCGGTGATGACGAAGTTGGCGCGGGAACCGGCCAGGTCGGTGACCACACCACCGATGAGCGGGCCGACGGAGTTGCCGGAGAAGATGGCCATCTGCATCAGGCCAAGTCGGTAGCCGATTTCCTTTTTGGGTACGATGGTGGTGGTGAGCACCGTAGCCGCCGCCACCGTTCCGGTGAGCATGCCCTGCAGCAGTTTGAGCGCGAGCACCTGCCAGGCTGAATTGGTGATGCCGAGGAATCCGAGCGTGATGGCCCCGCCGAACATCGCGCGCAGCACCATGGGCTTGCGCCCCACGCTGTCGGCCAGGCTACCCCACACAGGCGCCATCAGTGCGATCATCAGGGAGGAAAGCCCGTTAATGGCTCCCGTCCACCAATTGAGCGCGACCGGATCGGTCATGCCCAATTCCCTCAGGTACAGGGGAATGGTCGGCGTGGTAGTGGAAAAGCCCACAATGGCGAGGAATTCGCCGACCATGAGGGCGTTGAACGATTTTTTCCAGGTGGAGTCGGGCTGGTCCATGAAGAATTCCATCCTACGCCGGAAATGCGTATATTTCAAGGACGATAATACAATCGGGAGGAACACGATGACCCACGAAGTGAAAACCCTGTGGAAGGGCGGCATGGCATTCGAAGCGGACGTGAACGGCTACCGGATCCTGATGGATACCGACGAAGCCGGCGGAGGCACCGGTGCCGGCCCACGCCCAAAACCCCTGCTGCTCGCGGCGATCGCCGGATGCTCCGGGATGGACATCGTGTCAATCCTTAAAAAAATGCGCGAACCCTGCACCTGGTTCGAGACCGTGGTCGAGGCCGATACCGCCGAGGAACACCCCAAGCGTTACGTTGACTACAGGATCGTGTACAGGTTCAAGACTGCCGACGGCCTCAACCCTGAAAACGTGAAAAAAGCGGTCAGCCTATCACAGGACAAGTATTGCGGTGTGTCGGCCACGCTGAAAGCCAGCGCCCCCGTAGCCTGGCGCATCGAGTACATCTGAGTAGTGTGTCAAAGCTTGTGGGAGGTGTGGCCATCCGAACATGCTCCCCCTACGCTTCCCCTGCTTTGGCACATAATCGTCCTTTCGCTTCAGCTCAGGATAAAATGAGGAATCGGCCGTCTGGTTTCCTGGCCTGGAGTGGGCGCTGCCATCCTCCAGATGCGCTCAAGCGGAGGACTCAAGACTTGATGGCTCAAAAACCTGCGTTCTGAGAAAAAGCCCCGCATCGCCCGGCGCCGCATGCGCGAGGGTATCCCCGCCATGTCCGCGTGAACCCGCCTGTCCGTCGCCGGCGCATTGATCCTGAACCGCTTCCAGTAGTTGTGATATGCCTGGTAGCAGCTATAGCGGCACAAGCCGTTTGCAGCCCGGCGGCTGAAGCAGGTTGTCTCGCGGCGGTGATTTGCCAGGTCCTTGCGCAGTTCCCGCTCCAGATAGTTCGAGGCGAACAGCGGGTTGGCCATGGTCCGAGGAAGGCTGCTGTGCACTGTCACCTGCGCCACCCGGTGGCCCTCGTCCTGATTGACGAACAACGGATGCCGGTGGAGCACCTGCTTGTACTCGGGCTTCTCGTCCGTGATCAGCACCAGCGGATGCCAGGTCGAGGGGGGCCGCTCCCGGGCAAGGGAATCCAGGATCTCGCGGAATGTCCTGCGGACCCCGCCTCGCTCGGTCTTCGCGCGCGCGTAGAGGCTCCGAGCCTTCCGCCGCTGGGCGTCGGTCATGGTGCCTGAACGGCGCCTGGAGGCATGCGAAGCCTCCAGGATAAATCGGAAGCCTGCGGTAATGCCGATGGTGAGTTCCGACGGAAAGTACTGTGAACCGTCGAAGGAGACCACGCCGTCGATGCAGACCGCCTGATGGGGATCGGCAAGGCGGCGCAGGGTCTGGTGGAGCGCGACCGACTGGCGTGCCAGGCGCTCGACCCGATTCTGAACCGAACGAGGTGACAGGTGCAGGATCCTGCCAATGGCACGACCCGACATGCCCTCGCAGGTGTGCAGAAAAACCGCTTTCAGTTTTGCCGGCCGCTTGAGGTAGTACCTGGTGCTGAAGGTCTGGGTGGAGAATGTCCTGCCGCACCACCGGCATCGGAAACGTGGCACATGCCCGTAGGCTTTAGTCCGATATTCGCCGTGGGGCTCGAACCAGGAATCGGGCTCAAGAGGGGCGTCCGAAGCCCTGATGCCTGCAGGATTGGCAGCCCCGTGCCGGGGGCAGGACGGATTCGGGCAGAAAGGGGGAATGCGCACGAGCGAAGCCTCCTCGCATGGGAAGCCTAAAAGCCATAAACGGCCCATGTTCTCCCTGCAGGAGATCTACGCACGCAGATCCCGTTTCCGATTCAACAACCTACAACCTTTGGCACACTACCGAGGGGTTGAGCAACTGTACCCCATTCAATATACTCACAATAGGCATACCGTTTTCAATCAAACGAAAGAAAACCGCAGGCCTTTCACGCGATCTGCAACAAAACCAGCGTGAGACCCGGGATTCGCGGGCCGACCTGAAACCGGCCTTCCGAAGCCCAACAGCAAAGACGAGGTACAGACCGAAATGTCCCACGACATCAGCCTGATGCGGAACATCGGCATCTCAGCCCACATCGACTCGGGCAAGACAACGCTTTCCGAGCGCATCCTTTTCTACTGCAAGAAGATTCATGCGGTACACGAGGTGCGCGGCAAGGACGGCGCCGGCGCCACCATGGACTCCATGGACCTGGAGCGCGAGCGCGGCATCACCATCCAGTCCGCCGCCACCAACGTGCAGTGGAAAGAGTACGACATCAACCTGATCGACACCCCCGGACACGTGGACTTCACCATCGAGGTTGAACGCTCCCTCCGCGTCCTGGACGGCGCCATCCTCGTGCTCTGCGCGGTGGCAGGCGTGCAGTCGCAGTCCATCACGGTGGACCGCCAGCTCAAGCGCTACCACGTCCCGCGCTTGGCCTTCATCAACAAGTGCGACCGCACCGGCGCCAACCCCTTCCGCGTAAAAGCCCAGCTGGCCGAAAAGCTCGGCCTGAACCCCGCCTTTGTCGCCATCCCCATCGGCCTGGAAGACAAGCTCGAAGGCATCGTCGACCTGATCGACATGCGCGCGGTCTACTTCGACGGCCCCAACGGCGAGGAACTGCGCTACGCCGAGATCCCCGCTCACCTCGTCGCCGATGCCGAGCGCTACCGCGAAGAACTGATCGACTCGGCCTCGATGTTCTCCGACGAACTCGCCGAGCAGTTCCTCGAGGGCGAGGTTGACAACGAAACCCTCAAGAAGGCCATCCGAGCAGGCTGCGTCGCCGAAAAGCTGGTACCGGTCTTTGTCGGCTCCGCCTACAAGAACAAGGGCGTGCAGGTCCTCCTGGACGGCGTGGCGCGCTACCTCCCCGACCCCACCGAAGTCACCAACAAGGCCCTTGACCTGGACGACAACGAAAAGGAAGTCATCCTCCAGCCGGATCCGGCCAAGAAGACCGTAGCCCTCGGCTTCAAGCTCGAGGACGGGCAGTACGGCCAGCTCACCTACGTGCGCATCTACCAGGGCCAGCTCAAGAAGGGCGACGAGCTCTACAACACCCGCTCGCGCAAGCGCTTCAAGGTCGGCCGCCTGGTGCGCATGCACGCCTCCACGATGGAAGACATTTCCGAAGGCGTGAACGGCGACATCGTGGCCCTCTTCGGCATCGAATGCGCCTCGGGCGATACCTTCTGCCATCCCGACCTCAACTACGCCATGACGTCCATGTTCGTGCCGGAGCCGGTCATCTCGCTGGCCATCATGCCCAAGGACAAAAAATCCTCCGACCAGATGGCCAAGGCGCTCAACCGCTTCACCAAGGAAGACCCCACCTTCCAGACCTTCGTTGACCCCGAAAGCAACCAGACCATCATAAAAGGCATGGGCGAACTCCACCTCGAGGTGTATATCGAGCGCATGAAACGCGAGTACAAGTGCGAGGTCGACACCGGCATGCCGCAGGTCGCCTACCGCGAAGCCATCACCCAGCGCGCCGACTTCAACTACACCCACAAGAAGCAGACCGGCGGTTCGGGCCAGTACGGCCGCGTGGCCGGCTACGTCGAGCCGCATCCCGAGCAGAACTACGAGTTCGTCGACATGGTCAAGGGCGGCGCGATTCCGAACGAATTCATCCCCTCCTGCGACAAGGGCTTCAAGTCCGCCATGCACAAGGGCTCGCTCATCGGCTTCCCGATCGTCAACATGCGCTGCGTGATCAACGATGGCGCCAGCCACCCGGTCGACTCCTCGGATATCGCCTTCCAGCTCGCCGCGATCGGCGGCTTCCGCGAAGCCTACGAAAAAGCCAAGCCCGTGATCCTCGAACCGATCATGAAGGTGTCCTGCGAAGGCCCGACCGAATTCCAGGGCAACATTTTCGCGTCCATCAACCAGCGCCGCGGCATGATCACCGCGTCCACCGAGGACGGCGCCTTCTGCCGCGTCGAAGCCGAAGTGCCGCTGTCGGAAATGTTCGGCTACTCCACGGTGCTGCGCTCCCTGACCCAGGGCAAGGCGGAGTTCACGATGGAATTCGAGAAGTACGGCAAGGTGCCCACCTCGGTGTCCGAACAGCTCAGGAAGGACTACGAGGAAAAGCGCCGCAAGGAATCGCAGAAGTAATCCGTCCGCCGCGTTGCCCCTTTCCGCCTGCGGAAAGGGGTGTATACTGACCATTACGCGGCGCTACCGCAACAAGGAGTGTCCATGCTGAAAGAGGAGCTGATTGCCAAGAGCCCCGTGCGCCTTCTCGAGAAATCGATAGAAGGCGGACTGAAGGCCGGGAACATCGGTGTGATCGCCAGCCGCAAGGGCGTCGGAAAGACCTCGGTGCTGGTCCAGCTCGCGCTCGACAAGCTTTTGCAGGGCGAGAAGGTAATCCACGTCTCGTTCAGCACAAACACGAGCTATGTCATTGCCTGGTATGAAGATATTTTTGAAGAAGTGGCCCGCCGCCGCAACCTGGAAGATCTGGGCGGCGTCAGGAACGACCTGGTAAAAAACCGCGTCATCATGAATTTCGCACAGGAAGGCGTTTCGGTGGATCAGATCCTCCGCTCCCTGCGCGCCATGATAGTCGACGGCGGTTTCAAGGCCGGCACCCTGATCGTCGACGGTTTCGATTTTTCCAAGACCTCCGCCGACCGCATGGCCCGGGTAAAGGAATTCGCCGCTGAAATGGGCCTGGAAATCTGGTACTCCTGCACGCTCTCCGGCAGCGAACCCGTGGTGGACAAGAACAACATCCCCGTGGTGTTGCGCGAAGTCCTGGGCAGCCTGGCCGTGGTTATCGTGATGGAACCCAAGCCCGAATACATCCATTTCATCGTGGTCAAGGATCACGACCGGATCAATCCGCAGGATCTGCACCTCAAGCTTGACACCAAGACCCTGCTGATCGCCGAAACGAACTGAGCCCCACGAGCCCGCGCTTACGGCGCGGGCTCGAACGCATACCGACTGATCGCGATGGCGGTCCGGCCGCCAGCCCCCGCCGGAGCCTTGGTCCTGTCGGCCAGGTACAGGTTCATGTGCACCACTTCATTGCCCGGTTTCGGAATTCCCCCAGGATTGTCCATCACCCAGCGCGCCACGATCGAAGGATCACCCTCCGGAGGGCGCGGACCGTCTCCCAGCCATGACGCAAACTCGATCCGGTCCGGAAGCCAGGTGAATTCATGGGTCGAGGGGCCCGTCAGCCGCGAAACCGGGAAGGTTTTCAAGTTTCCGGCTTTGTCATAGGGCTGCACCACGAAGTGACCGAGCAGCGGCAGGCGGTTCCACTCGCCCCAGGCTGAAAATTCTATATCGATTTCACGGTGGTAGTACTCGCTGCGGCTGCTGTAGGTGAAAAGTCCCAGCACGAGGTTGCGGTCCAGGTCGTCGAGCCTGCTGGCCACGGTGAAGCGGTAGGTGCCGTATCCCTTGCGGTTGCGCGGCGCCAGCACTTCGGCGGCCGTCCACTCGCCATCCACCTGCGCCACCGACAATTCGAGGGCTCCCTTCTCGTCGATCCGTACCGTGCGCGCCGAAAAGAGATTCTGCGCCGGCCCTTCGCGCTCCTGCGTCTGCCGTACGCTCCAGCGGATGCCCGAAAAATCCACGCGGGCCGGGGGCACGCGCGGCGGTATGCGGTCCTGGGCCGCGGCGGAACCGGCTGCAGCCAGCATCAGGGCGGGCATCAGGGTGAACATGAAGGCGCGCGCGAGGCCGACGGATCGAAGCGACATCATGACTCCAGGTGGTACAGGACGGTATCGGGGGCTGAAACGCGGCAGACCGGCAGCGTGGGGTCTCCGGCCGCGACACGGTCCAGAAGGGCTGCCTTGTCGCGCCCGCGCGAAAGCACCCGGACCCTGCCGGCGGCGGAAAGCACGCCGAATCCGAGCGTCATGCGCGCGCGGGGTTCCTGCGGCGCCACGGCGGGGATGGCGAGGGCGGCGGATGCGAGGGCGGCCTCGTCGCCGGGAAAGAGGCTGGCGGTATGGCCGTCGGCGCCCATGCCCAGGAATGCGAGATCGAATACGGGCCGACCGTTTCCGAAGGCCGCGGCGAGTTCGGCCGCGTAGGCGTCGCAGGCTTCCCGCGGCGGCAGGTCGGGCCAGCGGTGCAGGACCCCCGGCGCCCCCGCGAGGCTGCGCGCGATCATCACCGCGTTGCGCAGGGGCGAGTCCGCGGGTACCGCCCGTTCGTCGCCGATCCAGAAATGCAGCGAAACCGCATGGCCCCGGAAGCGGCCGGCGCCCGCACGCGCGCGTATGCTGCGATCCGCCGCGATGGCCTCGTACAGGGGCGCGGGCGTGTTGCCTCCTGCCAGGCATACATGGCAATCCGCCCTGCCCGTCTCGATGGCGCGATCCATCGCCGCGCGGAGTTCCGCCAGCGAGGCGCGCAGCCATGACAGTTCGTCGGGAAACTTCGCCACCCTCACTCCGGCCCTCCAACCGGGAAATCCGGCGGCGGAGAACCGGCGGCATATCGCAGCAGGCCGCCCGCATGGCGGGGCGACTCCGGATCGGCATCGGCCCAGGCCGCCTCGAGCGCGTCGATGATGCGCCAGGATTCCTCGGATTCGTCCGCGCGTATGAAGAGGGTCGAATCGCCTGAGAGGGCATCGGCGATGAGCCGCTCGTAGGCTTCGGGGAAGTATCCTTCCTTTTCGCGGAAGGAAAACCGCAGCTGGTTCGGACGCACCGAGGCGGAGCCGGGGACCTTGGCGTTGAAGGTCATGTACACGCCTTCATCGGGCTGTATGCGGATGGTGAGCACGTTGGGCGCCAGGGTGTCGCCGCAGCGGGCTGCGAACAGCGCGGCGGGCGGGCGGCGGAAGCGTATGGATATTTCGCTCGAGCGCCGGTCCAGCGCCTTGCCGGTGCGCAGAATGAAGGGAACGCCGGAAAAGCGCCAATTGTCCAGTTCGAGGCGCAGCGCGGCATAGGTTTCGGTGGTCGAGTCCGGACGCACTTTTTCCGTGTCGCGGTACGCGGGCACCGGAGCGCCGTCCGCGCCGGTGCCGGCGGCATACTGCGCGCGCAGGGATCGTTCCCGCAATTGGGCGGCGTTCCAGTCCGGCACGGACCTGAGAACCTTTACTTTTTCGTCGCGGATGTTTTCGGGCGAAAGGCCCGCGGGAGGTTCCATCGCGGTCAGGCAGAACAGCTGCACCAGGTGGTTCTGGATCATGTCGCGCGCGGCGCCCGCCCCGTCGTAGTAGCCGCCCCGGCTGCCGACTCCCACGGTCTCGAACACGGAGATGTCCACCGATTCGATGTGGGTGCGGTTCCAGAGCGGTTCGAATATCGCGTTGGAAAAGCGCAGGTAAAGGAGGTTCTGGACGGTTTCCTTGCCCAGGTAATGGTCTATGCGGAAGATGTCGCCCTCGTCGAAGACCGTCTGCAGCGCCAGCGACAGGGCGCGCGCGCCGTCGCGGTTCTTGCCGTACGGCTTTTCGACCACCAGCCGGCGCCAGCCTCGCACGCCAGCGCCGGTCGCGCCGCCAGGGCTATCGGCGCCGCCAGGGCCGTGGGGTCCGTCGGCGCCATGCGCGCCCACAGTGCCACGCGCGCCGTCTCCGGGCCCTCCGCGCGACCCAAGGCCGGCCGCGCCGAGGGCGCGCGCGATGGGAGCGAACAGTTCGGGCCCCACCGCAAGGTAGAACAGCGCGTTCGGCGGGCCCCCCCCGCCGAGAATCTCCGCCAGCCGGCCGTACCCCTCCGGCGATTCCAGGTCAGCCTGGAGGTAGGTTATGCGATCAGCGAAACCGTCCCACCCGGCTCCGGAAGCCGGTGCGCGGCGCGCGAACGCTTCGCAGGCGGCGCGGATCTCGGCGCGGAACGCGGCGTCGCCCGAAGGGCGCCTCGCGAATCCCAGCATCCGGGTCTCCGGGGGCAGAATCCCGTCCGCGTGCAGATCGTACAACGCGGGAAATATCTTTCGACGTGAAAGGTCGCCGGAGGCCCCGAACACCACGATCCAGGCCGCCTCGGGGCGGCCCGAATCCGATTCCAGCGAGCAGGCGGGCCAGGAACCGGGATCGAAATTCGCGAAGGATATCCTGTTCAATCCGCGAGCTCCTGTTTCGTTCCGGGATACCAGTGAAAATACTGCTCCTCGGCGCCGTTGACCACCTTGCGCGAATGCGCGGGCCTCGCGCCGAAATATTCCGGAAATTCCTGCGAGTTGGTGATGAACCCCATTCCCCAGCCCGCGTTCGCGTAGCGGCCGCGCATGTCCGCCAGCGAAGCGTACAACGCATGCGCCTCTTCCGGAGTGCCCAGGCGCTGCCCGTAGGGCGGATTGGCCAGGAGCACGCCGCCCGGCTCCCGGGGAGAGGCGTCGCGCGCGTCGGCGCGGGCGAACTCGATGAGCGATTCGACGCCCGCGCGCCGGGCGTTGGCCCGGGCGGCTTCCAGCGCGGAAGCATCGGCGTCCGTGGCCATAATGCGCACGCGCACGTCCCTGCGCACCGCGGCTTCGGCGGCGGCGCGCTCGGCGCCGACGGATCGCGCATCGCAGGAGGGCATGGACTCGAAGGCGAACCGGCGCGCCAGGCCGGGCGCGCGGTCGGTGGCGTACATCGCGGCCTCGATGGCGATGCTGCCGGAACCGCAGAACGGATCGTGCAGCGCCAGGCGCCGCGCCCATCCGGCCATGAACAGCAGGCCCGCCGCGAGGGTTTCCTTGAGCGGCGCCGGCCCGCCCGCCAGGCGGTATCCGCGCTTGTGCAGCGCATCGCCGGAACTGTCCACGCCGATGCGCGCCATGTCGCGGTCCAGGTACACGCGCAGCGAAACCTCCGGGCCGCTCTCCGCCATGCGCCCGATGCGGTGCACGCGCATCATGCGGTCGTAGATCGCCTTCTGGGCGAGCGACTGCAGGCTCGTCTGCGAAGCCAGCGCCGAATCTCGCGTCCTGACCCGCTCTATCACCACGCGCGCGTCGCGCCGTATCCAGCGCTCCCATGGCATAGCCGCGATGGCATCGAAATACTCGTCGAAGTCCCGCGCCGGGAAATGCCCCGGCTGCAGGAGTATGCGCTCGGCGGTGCGCAGGCGGAGATTGGCGCGCGCCAGGGCGGCATCCTGCCCGAGCGCCGGCGACTCGAACACGATCATACCGGCGTGGCGTTCCACGATGGAGAACTCGAGCCGGGACAATTCCGCCGCGCAGATCTTTTCTAGCCCGATCGCGCAGAGCGCGATAAAGCGGTCTGGGGTTTTCACATGGCGAGTATGCCGATACGCTGCTCCTTCCACAAGCACGCCGCGGATCGCCCGGCATCGGGATGCTCGGCATCGGGAGTCGATCCGCTTGACACGGTCCCGCCGTTTCAGCTATGGTTCATCCGTTGCGTCGGGGGTGTAGCTCAGTTGGCTAGAGCGTATGAATGGCATTCATAAGGTCAGGGGTTCAATTCCCCTCACCTCCACGAACAGATGGCCGTCCTTCGGGGCGGCCTTTTTGTTGTTCCACACCGATGGCGGGCGCGGCCGTCCGTCTTTTCCGCGCGTTTTGACAGGCGCGCCGCCCGGTCCTAGACTTCTCAGTAGAAGGCTTTGAAAGGAGGCGCATCATGTCGGAACGAATCCTGATTCCGCTCGACGGCTCTCCGCTCGGAGAGTCCGCGCTTCGGTATGTCGAGGAATTGCTGGGCCGCCTCGCGTCGGGCAAAAAATCCGAAGTCCAGCTGCTGCACGTCATCTCGACCCTGTCGCACGCCGTCAACCTAAGCGCCGCCACCGGACCGGTTACCATGCTGTACAGCGACGACGAACTGGCGCAGATGAAGCGCGACTCCGAGGCCTATCTCGAAAAGTCCGGAGCGGGTCTCGTCGCGAAGGGCATCAAGGTATCCACCAGGGTCATGACCGAGTTCGACGCGGCGGCCGCCATCCTGCGCGCAGAAGCGGAATTCGGCGCGGACCTGGTCGCGATGTCAACGCACGGCCGCTCCGGCATTTCCCGATGGGCGCTCGGCAGCGTATCGGACAAGGTGCTGCGCGGCGGCA
>CAYRXK010000021.1:2408-33121 GCA_964428265.1 uncultured Treponemataceae bacterium | reverse complement strand
TGCCGGGGTTTCGGTGTCTCGGTTCGAGGGCGCGCCGTCCTGGTTCGAGGGCGCGGCATCTCGGTTCGAGGGCGCGCCGCCGCTTCCCGCAGGCGCGCTGCCGCCAGACGCGCTGCCGCCAGGCCCGGCGGCATGCCGCCGGGGCGCGCCGCGCCCGCCTGCGATAGCCGCGGTTTTCAGGAACAAGCGGGTCAGGTAATCCAGTTCGCCTATGCTGAGCGATGCGCGTTCGGCCAGGTCGCGCAGGAAGGTCCGGCAGAAAAGGTCGTCCGCCTTGCGGAAGAATCCCAAACCGGCCAGGGCATCGGCGATGCGGCGCGCCGATGCCTCGGTGACCGTTCGGTCCGCCGCGTCAGCCGAGCCGTCGCGCCCCTCCAGCGCCGCCATGAAAAGCTCGTAGCAGGCAACCTGCACCGCCTGGGCCAGGTTCAGGGAGGGAAAGGCGTCCGAGCTCGGGATGTGGACGGCGCGGCTGCATGCGGAAAGCTCGCGGTCGGAAAGCCCGTCTTTTTCGTTGCCGAACACCAGGGCCGCGGACCCGGCCGGCAACGCGGCGCCACCTCCGGAAGCGCACAGCCCCGCGGCGAAATCCCGCACCGACAGCGAATGCGCCTTGCGCCGCTCGCCCCGGCGCCTGGTAAGGCCGGCGGACACAGAAAATCCGGAAAGGGCTTCTTCGAGCGTGGCAAAACGGCGCGCGCCGCGGTAGACATCGAAAGCGTGCACGGC
Organism: uncultured Treponemataceae bacterium; assembly: GCA_964428265.1. Lineage (GTDB taxonomy): Bacteria > Spirochaetota > Spirochaetia > Treponematales > Rectinemataceae > CAYRXK01. The sequence goes on along the minus strand of CAYRXK010000021.1, from coordinate 32,392 downwards.
CATCGTGGCGACGCGGTCCTCGTCGTAGTCCGGGCAATCGGCGAGGACGAGGCGGGTGATGCCCATCGTTTTCATGGCCCTGCAGGCCGAGCCCACGTTGCCGGCTTCCTGCGCCCTGCACAGCACCACGGCGAACCTCGACATATCAGCGTTCACGCGATCGCTCCCCCGCCCGCGGCTTGTCCGCCTCCGCGGCCGGACGTATAGTAGCCGCATGCGTACAGGCCCACAAGAGCATCTCCGCGGCAAGCGCGCCATGGTCGTCGGAGGCTCTGGCGGCATAGGAGCGCGCGTGGCGGCCGAATTGGCGCGGCGCGGCGCGCGGGTCCTGGTGCACGGCAGAAGCGAAGCTTCGGCGGCGCGCGCCGTCAGGGCGATCGCCGCCGGCGGCGGCGACGCCGAACCGTTCGGCCTCGACCTGGAATCCTCGCTGGCCGGCACCGGAACCCCGGACGGCGCGGAGGGCCTGCGGGCGATCATCGGCGCATTCCTGGCGCGCATGAGCGAACCCGACATCCTCGTCGTGGCCTACGGCCCCTTCCTTCGCGCAACCCTGGCGGAGACAGCCGCCGAAGACTGGTCCCGCCTGGCCTTGCTCGACCTGGCCCTTCCCGGCGCCCTGGCGAGCGCGCTGCTGCCCGGCATGTCGGCCCGACGCTGGGGCCGCATGCTCTTTTTCGGCGGCACCCGCACCGACGGCATCCGGGCATACCGCAGCAACGCTGCCTACGCGGCCGCCAAAACCGGGCTCTCCGTGCTCGTGAAATCGCTGGCGGCCGAAGGCGCATCCGACAACGTGGCCGCCGTCGCGATCTGCCCCGGCCTGGTGGACACCGAGTACCTGGACGACGAGACGCGCGCCGCGCTCCGCGCCATGGCGCCCGGCGGCATCCTCCTGGACCCGGAAACCATCGCGCGGCACGCCATCGACCTGATCGACGCCGATCCCTGCCCCGCCAGCGGCGCCATCCTCGGCCTTGACGGCGGCTTCGCGCCTTGATCTCCGGCGCTAGCCATGTCCCGCGCGCGGAAGTATCATAGGGGACAGCATATGGCATCGAACCTTCTGGCACGCGCATCCAGCGCCCGCGAAGCGGTAGCGGGCGGCCTGCCCCACCCGCGCGGCACGCGTCAGGCCGCACCCGAACTCCGCACGCTGGAACCGGGCATCCTCGCCCTGATACCCGGGGGCCCGGTGGACGAATACCGCATAGACCGCCTGGACGGCCCCTGCGACCGCGCGCTCTCGCAAAGTTCGCCCGTGCCGGTCGGACTGGTGGTGGACCTCTCCGGCACGCCGGGACTGGATGCCGCGGGCATCGGCTTCCTGGCCGCCCTGCACAAGCGCGCCAGGGCCAAGGGCATCGAGCTTGCCATCGCCGGCGCCCGCGAAGAGGACCTGGCGTACCTCCGCACCCTGGGATTCGACGGATATTTTACCGTGGCGGAGGATCTTGCCGCCGCGCTGCGGTACCTGCGCGGCCTTGCCGCATTCGACTCGGGCAGCACGGGATCCGACGGGCTTCTGGCCGACTGCCCGGCCTGCGGCAGCGCGCTGCGGCCGCGGGGCGCGGGACGGACGCGCTGCCCGACCTGCGGCGCCGCCATCGCGGTGGCGCCCGACGGCGAAATCACCCTCGGATGATCCACAAGGAGGATCTGCATGGAATCGCTCTCACGGATCGAAAGCTACCTGATTGACCTGGGCATTTCCTACCAGGAAATCTCCAAGGGCGCCTGGCTGGTGGAAGACGAGGCCAAGGGCCTGCCGCCGATGGTGGTCAGCCTGGCCGACCCGGTGCTGGTCATCCGCGCGGATGTCATGGCGGTGCCGCCCTCGCGCCGCGAGGAACTCTTCCGCAAGCTCCTGGAACTGAACGCCACCGACTTCCTGCACGGCGCCTACGCCATCGACGGCGACCGCATCGTCGCCGTGGACACCCTGCAGTACGCCACACTCGACCGCAACGAACTCGGCGCCTCGCTCGAAGCCCTCGGCTTCGCGCTCGCCCAGCATTTTCCGCTGCTCTCGCGATTCGCCCCACAGGAGGAATGACCCATGGGCATCTTCGACCGCATCAAGACCGTAATTTCGTCCAACATCAACGACGCGCTGAGCAAGGCCGAAAACCCGGAAAAAATGCTCAACCAGATGCTCATCGACATGAACGAGCAGATGATCGAGTCCAAGAAGGCCGTGGCGATGGCGATCGCCGACGAAAAGAAGCTGGAGCGCGAAACCGGCGAAAACCGCGTGAAGGCCGACGAATGGGAAAAGAAGGCCATGCTGGCCGTGCGCGCCGGGCGCGACGACCTGGCCAAGGAAGCCCTGCTGCGCAAGCAGGAGCACGAAGGCTACGCCGCCCAGCTGGACACCCAGTGGAAGGCCCAGAAGGAATCCGTCGAAAAGCTCAAGGAATCGCTGCGCACCCTGCAGACCAAGATCGAGGAAGCGTCGCGCAAAAAAAACATCCTGATCGCCAGGGCCAAGCGCGCCGAGGCGCAGGAAAAGATCAACAAGACCATGTCCAGCCTGGCCGGCAACAAGAGCGCCTTCGACACCTTCGAGCGCATGTCGCGCAAGGTCGACGAGATCGAGGCCCGCGCCGAAGCCCACAAGGAACTGGAGGACGCGACCACAGGCGCCAGCCTGGAAAAGCAGTTCGCGGAGCTGGAATCGTCGGGCGCCGGCGCGGACGCCCTGCTGGAAGACCTGAAGCGCAAGATGATTTCGGACGGCAGCAAGTAAGGTAACGGCGCCACCGCGCGCGCCGGCGACATGCTGCCACCCGCGGCACACAGGAAAAACAGGCCGGAGCGTTCGCGCGCCGGCCTGTTCCTTTTGTGGATAACCTGTGCGCTGTTTCAGCCCTCATTCCGGCCTTGTGGATAACCGGTGCACAAGCTGGGGCTATCGTGGACAACCTGTGGAAAACCCGTGGATTTTCCACAGGTACCGTTCCACCCCATGGCAAAAATCGACAAAAAAGGGCTGCGACGACACCCGCCGCAACCCTTCAAATCTCCATAAAAGCCAAAACAACCAATAGTTACGGGGCAAAATCAATGTTTCTGCACTGAAAGCCCCGATTGCCAGGATCGCCCGGTTTGCCGGACGGTTGTGGATAACTTGTTGACAACCAGCGCGTACCGAGTGACCGACCCACGCCGGCCCCCGGTAAAACGCCTGTCCGGCAGCCCCAGCCGCCGGCGGCTAGCGGTCCTCGGATCGCGTAATTCTAGCTCCGAGCGCGCGCAGGCGGTCGGAAATGCGCTCGTAGCCGCGCTCGATCTGGTACACGTTGTGGATCGTGCTCTCGCCCTCGGCGCAGAGCGCGGCGATCACCATGGCCATGCCGGCGCGCACGTCCGGCGACACCAGCGACGCGCCCGACAGCCGGGCCGGCCCCGACACCACCGCGCGGTGCGGGTCGCAGAGCACGATCCGCGCGCCCATGCCGATCAGCTTGTCCACGAAGAACATGCGCGACTCGAACATCTTCTCGTGCACCAGCACGATGCCATGCGCCTGCGTGGCCACCACCGTCATGATGGACGTCAGGTCGGGCGGAAACCCGGGCCAGGGCGCGTCGTCGATCTTCGGGATCTGGCCGCCCAGGTCCTCCTGCACGCGCATCGTCTGGTTCGAGGGAACGACCAGCGTGTCGCCCTCGACCCGCCACGAAATGCCCAGCCGGCCGAAACCCACCTTCAGGGGCGGCAGGTCGTCGGGGTTCACTCCTTCTATGGCCAGTTCGCCGCGGGTGACGGCCGCCAGGCCGATGAGCGAGCCGATTTCCATGTAATCGGCGCCGATGGCGAATTCGGTGCCGCCGAGTTCCTTGACGCCGTCGATGGTGAGCACGTTGGAGCCGATACCCTCGATCCGGGCGCCCATGGAGACCAGCATGCGGCAGAGGTCCTGCACGTGCGGCTCGCTGGCGGCGTTGCGCAGGGTGGTGCGCCCCTCGGCCAGCACGGCCGCCATGACCGCGTTTTCCGTGCCGGTGACCGACGCCTCGTCCAGGAAAATCGCGGTGCCGGCGAGCCTGTTGGCGGTGAATTTGATGGCGCCGTCCACGCTCATGCGCGCGCCCAGTTCCTCCAGCGCAAGGACGTGGGTGTCGATGCGGCGGCGCCCGATCGTGTCGCCTCCGGGAGGCGGCAGGACGACCTTGCCGAAGCGGCCCAGCAGGGGGCCCGCGAACAGGATCGAGGCGCGGACCTTGCCCGCCTGCTCGGCCGGCACGTCGTACCGGGAGATGCCCGTTGGATCCACGCGCCATTCGTTGGAGCCCAGGCGGTCCACCGCGGCGCCCAGGTAGCGCAGCACGTCGAACATCACCAGCACGTCCTCGATTTCGGGGATGTTGCGCAGGGTGACGGGCGCGCCTGCGAGCGCGCAGGCGGCGATGCAGGGCAGCGCGGCGTTCTTGTTGCCGGAGGCGCGGATCCTTCCTTTTACCGGGAATCCGCCCTCGATATGGTACTTGTACATGGGGCCACTCTACGGCGCGTTCGGCGCGGGGGTCAATGTCCGGCAGCCGGTTGGGGTTGGTGTCGACGCAGGGCGGGCTTGGGTCGAATTGCCTTTACTTCATTACAAGAACCGCTGATAATTGCCTATATTTCATGACAAGCATTGGGCGAAAGGGGTGAGGGATGGCAATTCCGATTTTCCCGCGGAAAATCCTCGATGACCTCTCAGAGTGGCGGGCATCACCCCATCGGAAGCCGTTGGTGGTGCGCGGAGCCAGGCAGGTTGGAAAGACGACGGTCATCAGGCGATTCGGCGATACATTCGATACCTTCATCTACCTGAACCTGGAGCTTCCATCCGACAAGCTCATTTTCGACGTATCATTACCGCCGGAATCAACGATGCAGAGGATCTTCCTGGAGAAGAAAGCCCGACACGCCGGCCAAACCCTGCTGGTCATCGACGAAATCCAGCAGTCTCCGCCGGCGGTTGCCATGCTCAGGTATTTCCACGAGCGATTCCCCGATATTCATGTCGTCAGCGCCGGTTCGCTCCTGGAAATCATGATGGATACCCACAAGATCAGTTTTCCCGTGGGCCGGGTGGAATATCGCTACATGTTTCCCCTGAGTTTCGCAGAATTCCTGCAAGCCATGGGTGAGCGGGAAGCGCTTGAGTTATTCGACACCGTACCGATTCCGGAGTGGGCGCTGGATCGCCTGTTCGAATTGTTCCACCTGTACGCCCTGATCGGGGGAATGCCCGAAATAATCGGCCGCTACCGGGAAAATTCTGATGTGTCCGCCCTGATGCCTGTGTTCCAGGGACTCCTGAACGCCTACACCGATGATGTGAGCAAGTACGCGAAGAATCCGACCGAGGTGACGGTTGTCCGCCATGTGATCGAGACCGCCGCCTACGAGGCAGGAAAGCGCGTCACGTTCGAACGCTTCGGCAGTTCCGCCTACAGGTCGAGGGAAGTAGGCAATGCGCTGCGGACGCTGGAACGGGCCATGCTGCTGTATCTCCGATATCCGGCGACGGCCGTACAACCCCCGCTCGTGCCCGACCTTACGCGAAGACCGCGTCTGCAGCTGGTGGATACGGGACTCCTCAATTTCGCGGCCGGCCTGCAGGCAAGCTACTTTGGAGTGAAGGACCTGAACGGCCTGTACAAGGGCATCCTCTCGGAACATATCGTCGCCCAGGAATTGATGGCATGCAATTCCATGCAACTCATGAAACCTGATTTCTGGGTCCGTGAAAGGAATCAGTCGAATGCTGAGGTGGATTTCGTGATGGCGTGGGAATCAGGCCTCGTGCCCGTGGAGGTAAAATCAGGCAAGTCAGGCACCCTGCGCTCCCTGCATTCCTTCATCGATATCTCCGGGTGCGCGACCGCGGTGCGGCTCTACGCCGGACCGCCAGCCTGGCAATCGACCGAAACGCCTGCCGGCACGCCCTATCGACTCCTGAACCTGCCGTACTTTCTGGCCGGAAAAATCCGGGAATATCTGCAAAGAGACGCATGATGATCCGGCACCGCAAGGGCGGAATGCGCCCGCATATTCCTTGACACCCATGCACGCCGAGTGCATCCTTCCAGCGGAACGGGAGGATTGCCATGACGTCGGCACGCATCGCGGAACTGCGCGATTTTTACCTGCGGGAACTCACGGGGGACACCATCCCCTTCTGGATCGGGCACGGCATCGACCGCGAATTCGGCGGCCTTCTGGATTTCCTGGACCGCGGGGGAAAGCCCCTGTCCACCGACAAGGGCGGCTGGATCCAGGGGCGCTTCACCTGGGTGATGGCGCGGGTCATCGAGGCGCTGGGTCCGCGGCCGGAATGGAACCAGGCGGCCGAATCCTGCGCGCGTTTCGTGCGCGACAAGGTGCTCGCAGGGCCGGGCGGACGGGCGTATTTCGAACTGACGCGCGAAGGCGAGCCGCTGGTGCTGCGCCGCTACCTTTTTTCGGAAACCTTCGCGATCATCGGACTTGCGCAGTACGCCAAGGTTACCGGCGAACAAGCGTGGCTGGACAAGGCGCTGGCCACGCTCGCGGTGTTCGAGGCGAACCGGGGAAAACTCGAACCGAAAATCAATCCCGCCGTGCGCTCGGGCCGCGGGCATTCGGAAACCATGATCCTGATCAACGTCTATCAGGTTTTGCGCGACTGCGACCCCGCGCACGCGGCCGATTACACCGCGCGCATCGACGCGCAGATCGAGGAACTGTTCCGCTATTTCGCCAAGCCGGAGCGGCGCGCCCTGCTGGAAACCGTAAATCCCGACGGGTCCATCGCCGAAGGCTGCGAGGGCCGCTGCATCAATCCGGGCCACTGCCTGGAAACCGGCTGGTTCATCATGGAAGAGGGGCGCCTGCGCGGCGACATGGACATCGTGCGGCGCGCGCTGCCCATCCTGGAATGGTCGCTGGAACGCGGCTGGGACCCGCAGCACGGCGGAATTTTCTCGTTCACCGATCTGGACGGCCGCACTCCCGCGCAAATCGAGTGGGACATGAAATACTGGTGGCCGCACTGCGAGGCCACCTACGCCTGCCTTATGGCCTGGGCCCTGACGGGCGAGGCCCGCTGGGAACGCTGGTTCGAAACGCTGCACGACTACACCTGGCGGCATTTCCCCGACCCTGTCCACGGCGAGTGGTTCGGCTACCTGCGCCGCGACGGTTCCGTGGCCAACGACGTTAAGGGCAACCATTACAAGGGCGCCTTCCACGTGCCGCGCTTCGAACTGTACTCGGCCCTGCTGCTGGACGCGATCTCGCGCCGCGGCATCGGCATGGCGGCGCTTTCGGGGCCCGACACGCTCAGGCGCATCGGGGGCTGACCCCGGGCGGAGGGAGTTTGCGTTGAACGATTCGATCACGATTCCGAGGCCCGACGATTTCCACGCCCATTTCCGCTCGGGGCCCGCGATGGCGGCCTATTTGCGCCGCCACGCCGCGCAGTTCGGGCGCGCCATCGCCATGCCGAACACCGTGCCGCCCGTGGCGTCGGCCGAGGGCCTGATCGCCTATCGCGAGTCCCTTCTGGCCGCGGCGGCGCAGGGCGGTACCGGCGCGCGCGGCGGCGCAGCGCCGGCGTTCGAGCCCCTGATGACCTTCAAGCTTCTGCCCGGCATGTCGGCGGACACCGTGCGCGCCTGCGCCGCCGCGGGCGCCGTGGCGGGCAAGCTGTACCCCGCGGGAGCTACCACCAATTCGGCCGACGGCATCGGATCGATCGACGAAGCGCATGACGCGTTGCGCGCCATGGAAGAACTCGGGCTCGTCCTGTGCGTGCACGCCGAGGACCCCGCGGCCCCCGTCTTCGAACGCGAGGCGGCCTTCCTGCCGGCGCTCGAGCGGCTGATGGCGAGGCACCCGAAACTGAAGGTGGTGTTCGAGCACGTGTCGAGCGCGGAGGGCATGCGCTTCGTGATGGCCGGCCCGGAGCGTCTGGGCGCCACGGTGACGGCGGTGCACCTGCTGTACACGCGCGAGGACATGCTCGGCGAGGGGATGAATCCGCACCTGTACTGCAAGCCCATCGTGAAGACGGCCATGGACCGCGCGGCCCTGCGCGAGGCGGTCCTTGGCGGCGCGAACCGCGTGTTCTTCGGCAGCGATTCCGCGCCGCACCCGCGGGCTGCCAAGGAGTGCGCGCGCGCGGCGTCGGGCGTGTATTCGGCGCCGACCGCGCTCTGCGCGCTCATCGGCCTGTTCGACCGCGAAGGCGCCGGACAGGCGGCCTTCGCGGCCTTCGTCGCGGAACGGGGCGCGGACTTCTACGGCCTGCCCCGGCCCGACGCCGCGCGCGGCGCGCTCACCCTGGCGCGCGAACCCTGGACGGTGCCCGCGGAAATGGACGGCTGCGTTCCGATGTGCGCGGGCGAAACCCTGCCCTGGCGGATCGCATAACGCGACCGCGCGCGCCTCACAACCTTACGATGCGCGATTTCGTGAGCGTTTCGAATCCGGTCGCGGTGATCAGGAGGTCGTTCTCCAGCCGAACGCCGCCGAGCGCGGGGTCGTAGAGGCCGGGCTCCATCGTCACGATGTGGCCGGTTTCCAGGACCGCGTCGTTTTCGTCGCGGAGGTTGATGCCCGGATACTCGTGCGATTCCATGCCGATGCCGTGGCCGAGGGCGTGCGGCATGGTGAAGCCGCGCGAGGCGAAGAAACGGTCCACCCGCAGCGCCACTTCCTTCGCCGGCACGCCGGGCGCGCAAGTACCCGCGCCGATATCGTAGGCTTCGCGCACCAGCGCGGCCATCTCCTCCTGACGCGCCGTCAGGGGCCCGCGCAGGAAACTCATCGTGACGTCGGATGTGTAGCCTTCGAGCACGATGCCGAAATCCAGGATGGACATGCCCGGCGTGGCGAAGGGGCCGGAACCGAACGAGGGAAAGGCGTGGATGCCGAAGCTGCGCGTCGGGCCCGCGGCTATCGTATGGAAACCGGTGCCCTCGCAGCCGTCCGAGCGCGACGCGCGCTCGATGAGCATCGCGGCATCCAGTTCGGTGCGGATTTCTCCGGAGCGCACACCCTCCTCGACCCGGTCGATAAGGGCGTCGGTGAGCGCCGATACGCGCCGGTAGATCTCCAGTTCGGCGTCGTCCTTGCGGGCGCGCATGGCCAGCAGGGTCTTGTCGGCGCCATCATTCAGGCAGAGAAGGTCGAAATCCTCGAGCGCCTCGACATGGTCCACGAACGAGGGATAGGGCGTCGCGCGCGGTATTTCGACGCGCGAGCCAGCGGGAACGCCGATCGCCTCGAGGGCGGCGCGCATCGCGGGCCCGGAGCGGCGCCCGAAATCGGTGTAGGCCAGGACCACGTCGGCGTGCGCGTGCAGGGCGGCCATGTTCACGTCCCAGGCCACCAGCGCGCTGCGGCCGTCGGCGCCCACGATCAGGAAGGCGTCGCCCGGGTGCCCGCAGAGATAGCGCACCGAGGGGCTGCGCATATGCTCGAAGTCCTCGAAGCGGGCGGCCGCAACCCCGCGCCGCGCCAGGTCCGCGGCAAGCTCCGCCCTGCGCGCGCGGTAGCGGGCCGCGAGCCCGCCGTTCTCGGCGGTCGCGGCGCCCGCGCCACTCATGCCGGACGAGCCGCTCATGCCTTGCCAGCCGCGGCGCGCGCCACGTCGGCGAAGGCTTCCTTCATGATCGCCAGGCCTTCGTCGATTTCCGCGTCGGTGATCACGAGGGGCGGCAGGAGCCGCACCGTGTCCGAGCCGGCGGTCAGCGTGAGAAGGCCGCGGGCCCTGCTGGCCGCGACGATGTCGCCGGGCGGCACGGTGACGCCGATGCCGCGCATCAGGCCCATGCCGCGCGTTTCCTTCACGATGGGCGATTTCCAGGATTCGACCGCGGCGGCGATCCTGTCGCCCTTGCGCTTCACTTCGTCCATGAAGCCGGGCGCGGTGATCACGTCCAGCACCGCCATCGCCGCGGCCGCCGCCAGCGGGTTCCCGCCGAAGGTGGTGCCGTGGTCGCCGGGCTGCAGGATTTCCGCGGCCTCGCCGGAGGCAAGGACCGCGCCGCAGGGCACGCCGCCGGCGATGCCCTTCGCGATGCCGTGCATGGGCGGCTTTACGCCCAGCTGCTGGTCGGCGAAGAAGGTGCCGGTGCGGCCGACGCCGGTCTGCACCTCGTCGGACACGAAGAGGATGCCGCGCTCGGCGCACATTTTCTCGGCGGCCTGCAGGTAGGCGCGCGACAGCGGCCGCACGCCGCCCTCGCCCTGGATGGGCTCGAACAGGAAGGCGCAGACGGACTCGTCAAGGAGGCGGTCCAGGTCGGCCAGGTCCTCGGGCTGCGCGTAGTCGAAGCCGGGCGTGAAGGGCCCGAAATGCTGGTGGAACTTGTCCTGGCCGGTGGCCGTCACGGTGGTGATGGTACGGCCGTGGAAGGAACCCTTGAGCGTGATGATCTTGTTGCGCGGCTTCGCGCGGGAATTTCCGAGCTTGCGCGCGATCTTGATCAGGGCCTCGTTGGTCTCGGCTCCGGAGTTGCAGAAGAACACGCGCTCGTGCCCGGTCAGCGCGGTCAGGCGCTCCGCCAGCGCGATGGAAATGTCGGTCAGGAAATAATTGGACACGTGCAGGGCTTTCGCCGCCTGGTCGGAAATGGCCTTTACCAGCGCGGGATGCGCGTGCCCGAGCGCGTTCACGCCGATGCCCGAGGTGAAATCGATGTACTCGCGCCCCTCGGCCGTGTACAGCCGAGCGCCCGAACCCCGGACGAAGACAAGGCCCGTCCGGGCATAGGTATTCATGAATTTGTCGCTCATACGATCATCGTCCCCGCGCCTGAGTCGCTGAATAATTCGAGCACGAGCGCGTGCGGCGCCCTGCCGTCGAGGATTGAAGCGGTCCGCACGCCGCCCGAGAGCGCCCGCACGCAGCACTCGACCTTGGGAATCATGCCGCCGGACACCACGCCGCGCTGGATCAGGCCCGGCACCTGGGAGCGGTCGATCTCGGAGATGAGCGTGCTGGAATCCGACAGGTCCTCCAGGATGCCCGCCACGTCGGTCAGCAGCAGCAGCTTTTCCGCGCCGAGCGCCGCGGCGATTTCCGCGGCCGCCGTGTCGGCGTTGATGTTGTAAAGGTTGTAATCCTCGCCCGCACCGGCCGCGATGGTCGACACGATGGGGATGAAGCCGTCGTCCATGAGTTTGGACAGTACGGCCGGATCGACCTTGGTGATCTCGCCGACCAGGCCGAGGTCCTTGCCGTCGCGCGTATAGCGCTCGGCCGTCAGGAGGCCGCCGTCGACCCCGCAGAGGCCCACGGCCTTGCCGCCCTGGCGCTGGATGAGGTCGGCCAGGTCCTTGTTCACCTTGCCGGCCAGCACCATCTGCACGATTTCCATCGTTTCCTCGTCGGTGTAGCGCAGGCCGTCGACGAAGACGCGCTCCTTGCCCAGGCGCGACAGCAGCTTGTCGATCTCGGGCCCGCCGCCGTGCACCAGGACCGGTCGCATGCCGATCATGCGCATCAGCACCAGGTCCTGCGCCACCGCGGTGCGCACGCCCTCGTTCACCATGGCGGCGCCGCCGTATTTCACGACGACGTTCTTGCCCGAGAATTGGCGGATGTACGGCATGGCCTGGATCAGGATGTCGGCCCTTGCGTTATTCGGTATGCTCATCGATCGTACCTCCCTGTTCCGGCCATCAGGTCCGGTAATCGCCGTTGATCCGCACGTACTCGTACGACAGGTCGCAGCCGAAGGCGGTGGCCTCGGCATCGCCTGCGTGCAGGTCGACGAAAATGGTCACTTCGCGGTCGTCCAGCACCTTCTTGGCCTTGTCCTCGCTGAAGGGCAGCGGCACGCCGGCCTTGCAGACCTCGATGAAGCCCTTCGTGCTCTCGAAGGCGACATCCACCAGGTCCGGATCGAAGTCGGTGCGCGTGTAGCCCATCGCGCAGAGGATGCGGCCCCAGTTGGCGTCCGAGCCGAACATGGCGGTCTTGACCAGGCTGGAGGTGATCACGCCCTTGGCCAGCGCCTCGGCGAGGTCCTCGTCCTTCGCGTGTTCCACCGTGCATTCGACGAGCTTGGTGGCGCCCTCGCCGTCGCGCGCGATCAGCCGCGCGATCTGCACGTTGAGCCAGTCCAGCGCCTCGTAGAATGCCCGGTAGTCGGCGCCCTCGTCCACGATGGGCGCGTTGCCCGCCTTGCCGTTGGCCAGGACGACGACCATGTCGTTGGTGCTGGTGTCGCCGTCGACGCTTACCCGATTGTAGCTGCGGCGCACGGAAGCCGAAAGGGCCTTCTGCAGGAGTTCGGGAGAAATGGCGCAGTCGGTGGTGACGAAGCCCAGCATGGTGGCCATGTTCGGGTGGATCATGCCGGAGCCCTTGGCCATGGCGCCGATGGTGACGGTGACGCCGCCGATTTCGGTGGCGATGGCCAATTCCTTTTTCATGGTGTCGGTGGTCATGATGGCTTCGCGCGCGTCCAGCGAGCCGTTGCGCGACAGGGCCGCAACCAGGTCGCCCATGCCGGCCTCTATGACGGAGACGTCGAGCTGCTGGCCGATGACCCCCGTGGATGCCACGACGACGTCGGTGGCCTTTACCGGCAGGTGCTGCGACACGAGTTCGGCCATGCGGCGCGCCGCCAGGATGCCCTGGTCGCCGGTGCAGGTGTTGGCGTTGCCCGAATTGCAGATGATGGCCTGGGCGCGCCCGTCGGCCAGGTGTTCCTTGGTGACGACGCAGGGCTGTCCGATGACGCGGTTGGTGGTGTACACCGCCGCGGCCGAGCAGGGCGCCTCGGACCATACCAGCGCCAGGTCCTTCTTTTCCCGGTTCTTGCGGATGCCCACGTGGACGCCCGACGCCAAGAATCCTTTCGCGGCGGTGACGCCGCCCCGTACCTGTTTCATCTCAGGCTCCTTCGGAATAGGTTGCGCGCCGTCCGTCAGAACGACGGAGACGCCAGCCCGAGGCCCGCGGTCTCGGGATACCCCAGCGCAATGTTCATGTTCTGCACCGCCTGGCCGGCGGCGCCCTTTACCATATTGTCGATCGACGCGACGACGATCGCGGTCTTGCCGTCCGCGCCGGAGTGCACCGAGATGTCGCAGAAATTGGAATGCTTGACGCCCCGGTTCGAGGCGACCGCGCCTTCGGGCAGCACGCGCACGAAGGGTTCGTCCGCGTAGGCTTCCCGGTAGGCGGCGCGCAGGGCCTTGGCGTCCACGGCGCCGCCCGCGAGAAGGGAGTCGGCCGCGCCGAAGTAGATGGTGCTGACGATGCCGCGGTTCATGGGCGCGAGGTGCGGGGTGAAGACACTGCGCACGGGGCGGCCGGCCATGAGCGAGAGGGTGCGGTCGATTTCCGGCTGGTGGCGGTGGGCGCCGACTTTGTAGGGGGCCAGCGAGTCGGCGCACTCGGGGTAGTGGGTGGTCTGGCTGGGTTCGCGACCGGCACCGGTAACGCCCGAGGCGGAATCGATGACGAGCATCGAGGTGTCGGCCAGGCCGTTTTTCAGGGCGGGGTAGAGGCCGAGGGCGGCTGAGGTCGGGTAGCAGCCCGGGTTGCCGATGATGCGCGCGCCACGTATGGCCGCGCGGTTCAGTTCGGGCAGGCCGTACACGGCGGAGGCGTGCACGTCGGGGTGCGCGTAGCCCAGGCCGTACCAGCGCTTGAACGTGGCCTCGTCGTCGCCGAAGCGGAAATCGGCGGACAGGTCGATCAGCAATTTTCCTTCGGCCAGGCAGCGCGGGGCGATGGCCTCGGCGTGGCCGTGCGGCAGGCAGGAGAAGATCACGTCGGAACCGGCGATGACGGCCTCGGCCGATTCGAGCGGCAGGCCTCCGCCGGCGGACATGCCCGCTCCGGCGCGCAGGCCCCTGAACGAGGGATAGATATCGCCCAGGTCCTTGCCCTCGAAACTGACGGACGAAAGGCGGAGGCCGGTGGTCTCGGGGTGGCCGAGGGCGATGCGGACAAGTTCGGCGCCGGCGTAACCCGACGCTCCAAGAATACCTATGACGGGCATGTAACAGCCTCCGGATGTGATGGGATTGAGGGGTGGAAGTGCGGCGGTCGGCGCCGCTTCAACGGAGGAGGGGCGTGGGGGCGGCGAGGCAGGTGAGTCGGTACGCGGGCACCAGGAGAGGCCCGGCGATAATAATGAAAGAGCGGTTCATGCGCCCCTCCCCGAAACAAGAATGCGTGCGCTATACAACAGCGCGCGAGGCTCCCGTGTCAACGGGTCATAAGCATATTTATACAACATTTTTTGGATATTTTTCCAGAAATTTGGAATAAATATTGGAAACATCCCGCGATTCCGCGCTTGCCGGCCCGTGAATCATCCTTTTATACTGACCCCCTGCAGGAGGCACCATGAACCCCGGAATCGGCATTCTGGCCGCGTTCGCCGCATCGGCCCTGGCGCTCGCCTACGCCGTGGCGCGGACGCGGGGCATTTCGTCCATGCCCGTCGGATCGGAAGACCTGGATCGCATTTCGGGGTACATCGCGCATGGCGCCCGCACCTTCCTGACGCGCGAGTACCGGGTCATCGGCATGTTCGTGCCGATCGTCGCCGCGCTGCTCCTGGTGTCCGGACAGGGTGCCCTGCGCCTGCAGGCGCTCGCCTTCGTCGCGGGCGCCGTCGCCTCCGCCGGCGCCGGCTGGCTGGGCATGAACGTGGCCACCAAGGCCAACGCACGCACCGCCTGGGCCGCCACCCAGGGCATCGAAAAGGCGCTCGGCGTGGCGTTCGCCGGCGGGTCGGTCATGGGCATGACGGTGGTCGGCCTGACCCTGCTGGGAGCGGCGTCGGTCATGGGCCTTTCCATGCTCGCGTTCGGCAATGACGCGTCCTCGCTTCAATCCGAAATATTCCCCATACTCTCGGGATTTTCGCTCGGCGCCTCAACCATCGCGCTGTTCGCCCGCGTGGGCGGCGGCATCTACACCAAGGCGGCGGACGTCGGCGCGGACCTTGTCGGCAAGGTCGAAGCCGGCATTCCCGAGGACGATCCCCGCAACCCCGCGGTCATCGCGGACAACGTCGGCGACAACGTGGGCGACGTGGCCGGCATGGGCGCCGACCTCTTCGAATCCTACGCCGGCGCCCTGGTCGGCTGCGCGGTCCTGGGCATCGGCATCGCGGGGCCGGACGACATCCGCGTGCGGCTGGCCATCCTTCCCTTCGTCGCCGCGGCGATCGGCGTGCTCGCCTCGGTGGCCGGCACCCTGTTCGTACGGGGCCGCAAGGGGGTTTCGCCGCAGAAGGCGCTGAACGCGGGTTCCTTCGGAGCGGCGGGCATCGCCGTCGTGCTCCTTGCGCCCGTCGTCTACGCGATGATCGGCGGCCAGCGTTTCGGAGGCCCGGCGGGCGACGCCTATGGCGCGATCGGCGTGTACCTGGCCACCATCGTCGGCCTGGTCGCCGGAAGCGGGATCGGCGTCATCACCGAATTCTTCACGGGCACCGACACGGGCCCCGTGCGCAAGATCGCCAAGGCCTGCGAAACCGGCCCGGCCACCGCCATCATCTCGGGCCTGGGAGTGGGCATGCTCTCCACCCTGCCGCCCATCCTCATCGTGGGCGCCGCCATCGCCGGCAGTTACGCGCTCGCGGGATTGTACGGCATCGGCATCGCCGGCCTGGGCATGCTCCTGACCCTGGGCATCCAGCTGTCGGTGGACGCCTACGGCCCCATCGCCGACAACGCCGGAGGTCTCGCCGTCATGGCCGAGATGTCGCCGGGCACGCGCACCATCACCGATTCGCTCGACGCGGTCGGCAACACCACCGCGGCCATCGGCAAGGGCTTCGCCATCGGCTCGGCTGCCCTGACCTCGCTCATCCTGCTGGTCGCCTTCGTGCAGGCCGCCGGCATCGAAGCCGCGACCATCACCATCACGGATCCGCCCGTGCTGATCGGCCTCTTCGTCGGCGCCATGGTGCCCTTCCTGTTCTCGGCCCTGGCCATGGACGCCATCGGCACCGCCGCCTTCGCGATGATAGAGGAAGTGCGCGCGCAGTTCCGCCACAAGCCCGGCATCCTGGAAAACACCGAAGTGCCCGACTACGCCCGCTGCGTCGACATTTCGACCAAGTCAGCCCTGCGCAGCATGATCCTGCCGGGCCTGATAGCGGTAACGACGCCGGTCGTCACCGGTTTCCTGGGCGGCCCGGGCATGCTGACCGGCCTGCTCGCCGGCGTCACGATTTCAGGGGTCCTGCTGGCCGTGTTCATGTCCAACTCGGGCGGCGCCTGGGACAACGCGAAGAAGCTGATCGAATCGCGCGCCAAGGACGGCAAGGGTTCCGACGCCCACAAGGCCGCCGTCGTCGGCGACACGGTGGGCGACCCCTTCAAGGACACCGCCGGCCCGGCCCTCAACATCCTGATAAAACTCATGGCCATCATCTCGCTGGTGATCGCCCCGCTCATGAAAGGTTTCTGGAGGTGACCATGCCCGATTCCAAGCACCTGTACCTGATCCTGCATCCGAACCATTCGCTGATCGCGTCGCAGCTCGAACCCGACAAGTTCATCAAGCACTACGTGCAGGGTTCCACGCGCTATTTCGAGGGGCGCCTTCTGTTCGTGGAAATCGACCCGAATTTCCGCCATCCGTATTTCGATATCGAGGGCGCCTACGCCGACCTGAAGCCGCACGAGGACGGCCGCCCGAAGGCCACGAAATTCATAAAGTCCTACGGCGTGCTGGAGCACGTGGACCTGGACGCCATGGGCACGCTCTACGTCTGCAATTCGCTGGGCGATTTCGTGGCGCTGGAATCCGCGGCCTACCATCCGGAGGAAGACCGCGAGGAACTGCGCATCATGCTGGAGATAAATCCGACGCGCTTCATCGTGCTGACAAAATACAATTTCCACGATTTCGGCGAATTCATCACCGACCCGCGGAATTCCAAGGGCGCGCCGAAAATGTTCTACACGCAGCTGGAATTCCAGGCCGACGAATTCCTGCGCGAATTCGAGGAAAATCCGCTGATCCGCTGTTTCGTGCCGGGCATCCACCCCGCGCGCCTTTCCAACGCCATCGGGGAAGTGCGCACCACCGCCGGCAAGGTCGTGAAAGGCCTGTCGCTGGACTGCCCCGTGGATCGCATATCGTACAAGGTGCTGCGCTCCGGCTTCATGTTCGCCGAACAGGGCAAGTGCCGGTTCTATCCGCTGCTGTCGCTGGACGAGGTCGAGCGCCGCTTCTACAAGTACTGGAAGTCCATGTAGGGTCGAGGGTCGGGGCGGGCCCGGGCCCGCCCCGACCTGCCTCGCCTCGATGTGGCCGCCACCTCGATCCTGGCATCCCCCCTCGATCTTCATTTTGCGTTTAATTCGGGTTTCGCTATATTCCAGTCCATGAAAGCGAAGCACACGCTGAGCATCGCCGCAATCGTCATGATCGCCGCTGCGGCAACCTTCCTTTCCGCCCAGGGCGCCTGGCGCATACCCCAGTCGCCTCCACCCTCCCCCGGCCCGCAACCGCGCCCGGCCGACGACCCCGCAGGAGCGCTTCCCGTGATACTCGACGCAAAAACCCTGGCCACGGTCTGCTACGTGGAACCCACCGAAGAGCTGCGCGCGCGCCTTACGCCCGAAGAATGGAAGGTCCTGGTGGAAAGCGGCACCGAGCTGCCCTTCCAGAACGCCTACTGGGACAACCACGCCGAAGGCCTGTACGTTGACCGCATCGACGGCACGCCGCTGTTCGCTTCAACGACCAAGTTCGAGTCCGGCACCGGCTGGCCGAGCTTCTGGCAGCCCGTGGACAAGGACGCGATAATCCTGGGAGAGGACAATTCCTACGGAATGCGCAGGATCGAGGTGCGCGCGAAAAAATCCGGAGGCCACCTGGGGCACCTCTTCCCCGACGGGCCCAAGCCCACCGGCATGCGCTACTGCATCAATTCGGCCTCGCTGCGCTTCGTGCCGCGCGCGGACCTGGCGGCCGAGGGCTACGCCGACCTGGAGAAGCTCTTCCGTCCTTGAACGTTCCGCGGGCGGTCGGGTACACTGGCCGCCTATGGAACGCAAACGCATCCTCACCGGGGACCGCCCCACCGGAAAACTCCACCTCGGCCACTATGTCGGCTCGCTGGCCAACCGCGTCCGCCTGCAGGACGAGTACGACTGCTTTTTCATCATCGCCGACCTGCACACCCTGACCACCAAACCCGAAAAATCCAACATAGAACTGCTGGCGGACAACGTGCGCTCCGCCGTGCTGGACTACCTGGCCTGCGGCATCGACCCGGAAAAATCCGTGATCTACCTGCAGTCCGCGGTGCCCGAGGTGATCGAGCTGGCGCTGTATTTCCAGAACCTGATCACCGTGCCGCGACTGTCGCGCGTGCCCAGCCTGAAGGAAATGGCGCAGGGCGCCGGGATCGAGGAAATGCCCTTCGGCCTGCTCGGCTATCCGGTCCTGCAGGCGGCCGACATACTGCTGCCGCGCGCGCACCTGGTGCCGGTGGGCAAGGACAATGTCGCGCACGTCGAGGTCACGCGCGAAATCGCGCGCCGCTTCAACTACCTCTACGGCGACACCTTCCCCATTCCCGATGTCCTGGCCTCCGAATACGGATCGCTGGTCGGCACCGACGGCAACGCCAAGATGTCAAAGAGCCTGGGCAACGCCATCTTCCTCTCGGACGACGCGAAAACCGTGCAGAAGAAAGTCATGTCCATGTACACCGACCCCAACCGCGTGTCCGCCGACATTCCGGGCACGGTCGAAGGAAATCCCGTGTTCCAGTACCACGACGCCTTCAATCCGGACAAGGCCGAGATCGAGGACCTGAAGGCCCGCTACCGCGCCGGAAAGGTGGGCGATGTCGAGGTGAAGGAAAAGCTCGTGCGCGCGCTGAACGCCTTCCTGGATCCGATCCGCGAGCGCCGCGCCCATTACGAAAACACCCCGGGCCTGGTGGACGAGGTCGTGTACGACGGCACCCTGCGCATGCGCGAGGAAGCCCGCGCCACCCTTTCCGCCGCGAAAAAGGCCATGGGCATGTCAGCCGTATGGAATCGCATATCGCGAAAGGCCGAGGACGCCCGCAAGAAGCGCGAACGTTCGGGCCAGGCCTGACATGCGCCGCGTGATCACGGACGGCGCGTGAAAAAGTACCTGGTCCTCGCCGGCAACATCGGCGCGGGCAAATCGACCCTCGTGCAGCTCCTTTCGGACAAGCTCGGCTACGAGCCCTACTACGAGCCGGTCGCGGAAAATCCGTACCTCGCGGATTTCTACGCCGACATGAAGCGCTGGGCCTTCCATTCGCAGGTATTTTTCCTGACCAACCGCGCGAGATCGCACCGGCAGCTGGCCGGCGACTGCCGTTCCGTGGTGCAGGACCGCTCGCTGTACGAGGACGCCGAAGTCTTCGCGCGCAACCTGCACCTGCAGGGCGCGATGTGCGACACCGAGTGGTGCACCTACAGCGAGCTGTACCGCACCCTGGCCGACGTGCTGCCCCCGCCCGACCTGGTCGTGTACATACGCGCCTCGGTGCCCACCCTCAAATCGCGCATCGCGATGCGCGGCCGCGACTTCGAGGCCTCGATCCCCGACAGCTACCTCGAAGGGCTCAACGCGTTGTACGAACAGTGGATTTCCGGATTCACGCTGGCGCCGGTCCTCGTGGTGCCCGGCGACCGGCTCGATTTCGTGGCCGATTCGACCGACCTCTCCGCCATCGTCAGGAACGTGCGGCACCGCCTGCGCGACCCCCAGCAGGCGCTCTTCCCCTACGACATGTAGTCATTCCGCCGGGAGGAAACCATGCGAATTCCCGCCTTCTTTTCATCGCCGTGGAAAGCGGTCATGCTTCCCTTCGTATTCGCCTACTTCGACGCCCTCGTGCTCGTTTTCCATCCTGAGGTCTTCGCCGATCCCCTCCGCTGGATCCCGCTCGCGGCCATGAACCTGCTTTCGGGCGCGGACATCGCAATACGGAAAGTGTCGGATTCGGAACGCCACGCGAACAGGGCGGCGGCGATCGCGCTTTTCATCATTTTCCCAGCACTCGTCGTGATGCCCCATTTCGAAAGGGAAATCCTTGAAATCGAATCGCACAACGCCGTTTCGTTCGCGGCTTTCCTCGCGCTCGAGATTGCTGGAGGCGCCATCCTCATCGTATCCCGCGCGACGATAGGCCGCTTCGGAAGCACCGACATCGCCATAGAAAAGGGCCACCGGCTGGTGACGCGCGGCATCTACTCCCGCGTGCGGAATCCCATGTACCTGGGCATCCTCATCATGTACCCGGCGTACTGCATGGCATCGGGAGGCTTTCTTTCCGCCGTGGCGATAGCCGCGCTCTTGCTTCCGGTGCTGCTCCGCCGGACGGCGCTGGAGGAGACAATATTGGAGAAGGAATTCGGCGCTGAATACCGCGACTACACCAAGCGGACCGGCCGGTTCATTCCGCGCCTTTCCGGGCAGCGCCGCATTTGCCCCTAGCGGCTGAGGACATTATCTTTGCACTACCGAAGCATCGAATCCGTCACCCTATATGGAGGAAATCATGGCTGTCATCACGTTCAAGGGAAACAAGGTAAATACTTCCGGCAACCTGCCCGCCGTCGGCGCCAAGGCGCCCGACTTCAAGCTGACCACCGGCGCCCTGGGCGAGGTTTCGCTGGCCGACTATACCGGCAAGGTCAAGATCGTCAACATAGTGCCCAGCCTGGACACCGGCGTCTGCGCGGCCTCCGCGCGCGCGTTCAACAAGGCCGCGGACTCGCTCGGCGGCGCGGTCGTGCTCACCGTCAGCCGCGACCTGCCCTTCGCGCAGAAGCGCTTCTGCGAAGCCGAGGGCATCAAGGCCGTCGTCACCCTTTCCGAACTCCGCGACCGGAACTTCGGCAAGGCCTGGGGCGCCGAAATGACCGACGGCCCGCTGGCCGGCCTGCTGTCGCGCGCGGTCGTCGTGCTGGACAAGTCCGACAAGGTCATCTACGTGGAGCAGGTGCCCGAAATCGCGCAGGAACCGAACTACGAAGCGGCCCTCGCCGCCGCGAAAAAGGCGCTCTGAGCGCACAGATTCCGGCCATCTCGGACATCCTGTCCTTGGGCGTCCGGCCATGCAAATCCGTCAATCGATTGATGAATTTGCATGAAGCAGCTGCAAAAGGTACGTAGGGCGCAGCCCGTCCCGGACATGAGAAAAGGCCGCCCCGGATCGCTCCGGAGCGGCCTTTGTCGTTCTTGTGCGGAAATGCGCGCCGCGGCGCGCCCTCGACATGAAAATCAGGACAGGCCGGTGATCATCCCCGTCTCGGTGTCGATGTCCATCCCGATAAAGCCGGGCTTGGAAGGCAGGCCGGGCATCGTCGTGATCTCGCCGGTGATCGGGTAGATGAAGCCGGCGCCCGCGGCCAGGCGCACGTCCTTGACCGGGAAATCGAAGCCCTTCGGCGCGCCCTTGAGCGCGGGGTCGTGCGACAGCGAGTACTGCGTCTTGGCCATGCAGATCGGCAGGTTGGAATAGCCCAGCGCGGCGAACTTGTCGATCGCCTCGCGCGCGTCCTCGGAATAGGTGATCTTGCCGGCACCGTATACCTCGGTCGCGATCTTCTCGATCTTTTCCGTGATGGAAAGTTCGAGGGGGTACAGGAAGGAGGGATTGGACGCGTGGTCGCAGGCCCGGTCCACCGCCTGAGCCAGCTCGGCAGCGCCCTCGCCGCCCTGCGCCCAGTTGCGCGTGACCACCGCGTCGAAGGCGCCGGCCGCCAGCGCGGCTTCGCGCACGTAGTCCTGTTCGGCCTTCGTGTCGGTCGGGAAGGAGTTGATGGCCACCACCGCCGGAAGCCCGAAGCGCTTGACGATGTTGAGGTGGGCGGCCAGGTTGGCGACGCCGGCCTTTACCAGGTCCAGGTTTTCCTGCGTGTAGGCCGTGGACAGCGGCTTTCCGGGAGTGACCTTCGGGCCGCCGCCGTGCATTTTCAGCGCGCGCACCGTGGCCACCACGACCACCGCGTCGGGCATCATGCCGGAGGAGCGGCACTTGATGTCCACGAATTTCTCGAAGCCCATGTCCGAGCCGAAGCCGGATTCAGTGACCAGGTAGTCGCCCACCTCCATCGCTATTTTATCCGCCAGGATCGAGGAATTGCCGTGCGCGATGTTGGCGAAGGGGCCGGCGTGCACGAAGGCGAGCTGTTCTTCCAGGGTCTGCAGGATGTTCGGCTTGAGCGCGTCCTTCATCAGGATCGTCATCGCGCCGGCCACGCCCAGGTCCTCGGCCGTGATGGCCTTGCCGGATTTGTCCAGCGCCACCACGATGCGCCCGAGGCGCGCGCGCAGGTCGGACAGGCTGGTGGCCAGCGCCAGCACCGCCATGACTTCCGACGCCACGGAAATGTCGAAGCCGGATTCGCGCAGGGGACCGTTGTCCAGCCCGCCCATGCCCAGCATCATCTTGCGCAGGGTGCGGTCGTTCATGTCCATGACGCGGCGCCACAGCACGCCGTAGGGGTCGATGTTGAGTTTCTTCAGGCCGAGTTTCTCGAAATAAGCCTCGGACCAGCGGCTTTCGTGGTACATGCGCGCATCCAGGCCCGCCGCGCAGAGGTTGTGCGCCGCCGACACGGCGTGGATGTCGCCGGTGAGGTGCAGGTTGAAGTCGGCCATCGGCACGATCTGGCTGTAGCCGCCGCCGGCCGCGCCGCCCTTTATGCCGAAGGTCGGGCCCATGGAGGGTTGGCGGATGGCGCAGATGGCCTTCTTGCCGATGTGGCCAAGACCCTGCGCCAGGCCAACGGTGGTGGTGGTCTTGCCCTCTCCCAGCGGGGTGGGGGTGATGGCCGTCACGTCGATGTAGCGGCATTTTTTGGCGCGCGCCGGGCGGTCCTTGAGGAATTCCAGCCGGACCTTGGCCTTTTCGGAGCCGTAATACTCGAGGAATTCCTGGCCGATGCCGTAGGCGCCGGCGATCTCGGATATCGGTTTGACCCTGGCGGCCTGGGCTATATCGATGTCGCTGGGGACCGGATTTTTTCGTACGACGGACATGGGCACCTCCTGAAAAATGTCGCCCGCTTCGTGTGTCGCGGGCCGCTTCATACTACACGGCTTTTCGAGTTTGACCAACTTTATTCGGTTTCACATTTTCCGGGTCGAGGGCCGCGCGCGGGAACCCGGGCCTATGCGCGCGTGGACAGCGCGTTATCGGGCAGCGTCAGGCCCGGGCGCGCGCGGCGCGGATCGCCCGTGCCGCCGCAACCGCGGCCAGAACGAGGGTGATCGCCGCGGCCGACGCCGCCGCGATCCACTTGGCGGGAGTCGCCGCCGAAAGCAGTAGCGCGGCGGCGCGCGCGCCGGCGGGGGCGATCGCAGGGCTGAGCGCGGCGGCGGCCGCAGGACCGGCCGCGGTGGCAGGACCGAGCGCCGCGGCCGCGGGAAGAGCGGGGGCCGTCACCAGGAGCCACGCGATGGCCGCGTTTTCCGCCAGGTCCAGGAGGGGTGCCGCAAGCGTCAGGAAGGAAAGCAGGCGGCCGCCGCCGATGCGCCGGAGCGCCCATCGGCAGGTCACGAAGAAAAAGGCGCCGTACAGCAGGGGGTAGGCCAGGTCGAAGGTCCAGTGGCCGATGATGCTGGCGCGGCGCGCGGGCGCGTCCATGGCCGCCGCCAGCGCCAGCGACTGTTGCGGGGGCGCCGCGAAGCGCAGGTCGAACGACGAATCGCCCAGCCGGGGCGCCAGCCTCAACCCCTCGACCCCGGGAAACACGAACAGCATGTACAGGAGCAGGGCCGCGAACGCCGCCAGCGCCGCCCGTCCAGAAGAATCTTTCATGTCGAATTCATTCCCAGCGGCTGGTCGCGCGCGCCACCAGCGCGTCGCCGCGCACGAGGCTGGTGGCCACGACGTTGCACGCTCCGGCGCCCGCCGCGCCGCCGGAACCGGCCGCGGAATACGGCGCCGCCCACCTCGCTTCCAGGTATTCGCCCGAAAGCGCCTCGGCAACGAAATCCACTTTAAGGCGCCTGAGCGCCCCCGACCCGCGCAGGGCCTGCGGCACCGCGTCGCACAGCCAGTCGATCAGGTGCGCGTTGTTCACGTGCCCGTTGTGGTCGATGTGCCGGGTCGAGGCCATGATGCCGAATGCCCTTTGCGTGGGATCGGGGATCTGCCCCGTGCCGGACTCCAGATCGTCGTAGGGTCGCGGCAGGTCCGCCTTCAGGTCGGCCGGCAGCACGCGTTCCGGCCGCAGGGGCCGCCTGAGCGCCAGGTCCACCACCAGATAGGAATACAGGGCGCCGCCGACGCGCCGGCCGGATTCGTCGGACAGGTCGAAGCAGCGCTGCGCGAACAGCCGTTCGATGCCCGCGGGCCAGGTTTTCAGGTCGAGGCGCCAGCCCGGTCCGAGGTCCCCATCCATCCTGAGATCGAGGCGCGACAGCATCCAGGTGCGGCCGGCGGCGAACATCGGCTCCATTCCCACACCGAGCAGCGCGGCGTGCGCGCCGGCGGCTTCCTGCAGCCAGTTGGCCAGCGACAGCGGCTTCAAGGGGCCGCCGTAGCCGCAATCGTAGCCGCGCACGAGGTGGGAATCCCGGAAAGGTTCTACTGACATGATGCGGCCAGTATATCCAGGGGCCCCAAGCTGCGGAAAGGTGCTATACTGGTACATGCGGCGCCCGCCGAGAGGAGGTCCTCCGTCATGTGCGGCATCGTATCCATCGTCTACCGCGAAGAAAATCCCGACATGGGCAAGGAAGCCGAAGCGCTCCTGCGCAGGCTCGAATACCGCGGCTACGATTCCACCGGCGCGTCGTTCGTCGGCGCCGACCGGAAAATTTCGCTGTTCAAGAAAGTCGGCGCGCCGTCGCGAGTCTGCCCCGCGCTGGGCATCCCGACCCGCAGCGGCCAGCGCTTCATCGGGCAGGTGCGTTGGGCGACCTACGGTTCGGTATCCGACATAAACAGCCAGCCGCACCATGTCGCCTGCAAGGTCGAGCTGGTCGGCGCGCACAACGGCAACATTTCGAACACCGACAGCCTGAAATCTTGGCTGTCTTCGCGCGGGCACGCCGTCGTGTCGGACAACGACGGCGAAATCATCGTGCACCTGGTGGAGGACCAGTACGCCACCCGCTCGGTGGGCGCCGACGTGTCCGAACTGCGCGCCTCCTATGCCGCGTCCGGGCTCGGCGGCGGCATCCACGACGCGGTCCTGCTGATGGTCGATTCGATACGCCGCGCCGACGCGCTGGCCGAGGGATCCTACGCCGCCGCGATATGCGATCCGAAGATTCCGGGAGTCTTCGCCATGAAATCCGGTTCGTCGCTCTACGCGGGCATGGGCGCCGACGCGCGCGGCGACTTCGTCGTCATTTCCTCCGACCTCACTTCGGTGCTGTCCAAGACGCGCGCCCTCATTCCCCTGGCCGAGGGCGAGGGGCTCTGGTTCACGGAAAGCGACTACCTCGTGTTCAGCCTGCGCGGCGCCCTGGCCTTTTCCAGACCCCGCCTGAAACGCTCCAAGCTGCTGGTAAAGGACACGCAGCTCGATCCGCGTCACCGGCATTACATGGAACAGGAAATCCTCGCCGGTCCGGAAAACCTGGACCGCATCCTGCGCTATTATTTCCGCGACTCCGCCGACGAGCCCCTGGCCGCGCTGTTCGAGGACCGCAAGGAAGAAAGCAAGGAAAGCGCCGACGCCGTGGCTTCGCTGGCGGAAAAATTCGGGCCCGAGGGGCTCGGCCCCGCGCTGGACGCGATCTTCGCCTCGCCCGGCTGGGCCGACCTGCGCGCCCGCGTAAAGGCGGCGGGCCTTTCGCCCGCGCCCCGCGACGGCTTCAAGTCCGACGAATCGGAGCTCCTGCGCGAGCTGGCGCGCGAGCGCCCCGGGGCGGCGGCAGACCTTGCGTTATGCGACGCGATCTTCACGTGGCGCAAGCGCCGATCCGTCCTGCGCTACCTTGGCGAGCTGAAGGCCACCATCGCGGAAACGGTCCGCTCGGGCGGGCGCATCTACCTCATCGCCTCGGGCACCTCGTACCACGCGGCGCTCACCGCAGCCTATTTCTTCGACGGCCTGGCGAAAATCCCGCTGTACCCCTGCAATCCCGGAATGTTCAGATCCATGTATTCCGAATGCGTCACCGCGCGCGATTTCGCGTTCGGCATCACGCAGTCCGGCGAAACCAAGGACCTCGTGGACATCTTCCAGGAAATCCGCGAAAAGGCGCCGGGCATACGCCGGGCCTGCCTCGTGAACAACGAGAACTCGCGCATCCCGCAGGAACTGTCGGATTTCTACCTGCCCATCCTCTGCGGTCCCGAAATCGCCGTGGCCGCCACCAAGTCGTTCCTGAACCAGATCGTCATCCTCTATCTCGCGGCGGCGGGCTTTTCCATGCCCGAATCCGCGGTGAAGGAAAAGATCCTGCAGGCGAGGCGCCTGATCACCGAAACCCTCGAGACCACGTTGGGCGACATCGAAAGCACCGCCGCGCGCCTTTTTTCGAGGCCTTCGATCCACATACTCGGAGCGGGCCTCATAGGACTGGCCAAGGAAGGCGCGCTGAAAATCCGCGAAGTCGTCCTCAACCACACCGAAGGCTACGACGCCGCCGAATTCAAGCACGGCCCCAACACCATCCTGGGCCGCAATACCGTGCTCTCGCTGGACGATTTCGAGCGCGCGCTGGACGCGTACCGCGCCGCGGCGAAATCGGATCCCGCGCTCCTCGATGCGCCGGCGGCGGACGCGCTCAAGCGCGAATCGCATATCGTGGAATCGCTGTTCTCGGATTATCCCCTGGTGTTCAT
This sequence comes from uncultured Treponemataceae bacterium, assembly GCA_964428265.1. GTDB lineage: Bacteria > Spirochaetota > Spirochaetia > Treponematales > Rectinemataceae > CAYRXK01. Next base: position 5,615 of record CAYRXK010000021.1, on the reverse strand, counting down.
CTGCCCGCCGGACGAGCGCGACGCGCGCATCACGATCAGCCAGATCCACACGCACAAGATCCGCGGCGCCGACATAGTCCTCATCGCGGAGCGCCGCCAGGACCTGGCGCTCGCGGTGGAAGGAAAGCCCTCGGGCGTGCGGCACTATTGGTCGAAGTTGCTGGAGATTCCGCACACCGGAGACCGCAACCTTTTCGCCTTCGCCGCGGCGGTACTGCTGCAGTACCTGGCCTACCGGATGTCGGTGCGCAAGATGGAGTGGCTGGACGCCCTCGGCGTACGGGAGCACGGGGTGCATCCCGACGCGCCGAAAAACGTCTCGAAATCGATCACCGTGGATTGAATCAGGCCCGGTTGATGCGCAGCGCCGCGCCGATGGCGGTGGCGTACTGCGCGTGCTCCGGCACGATGAACTTCACGCCGTACACGGGGTACAGCGAATCCAGCACGTCGCGCCCCATCGGCAGCTGCATGGTGTTGCCGACGATAACGATGGTGGAATCCTGTTCGGCGCGCGCGGCGAAAATCGCCAGCATGCCCACCGTCTGGAACACCATGTTCACGATGCCCGCCGCCGTATCCTCGGACGAGGGCCGGTCGGCCATCTTGCCGAAATTCGACGCCGTCGCGTTGGCTGGAAGGTTGCCGACCGCGCGCGACGCGATGTCGCCTATCGTGAGATCCACCGATTCCACGCGGCCCTTCGACGCGATGACCGCCAGCGAATCGAAATCCGTGATGCCCGCCAGGGCCTTGCCCAGGCCCAGGATCGTTCCGCCGCCCACGCCCGAGCCGCCCACGTGGCGGGCCGTCCGACCCTCGGCATGCACGATCGCGGTGCCGGTGCCCACCGATACCACGAGCGCGCGCTCGGCGCCGGACAGGTACAGCCCGCCCATGCCGATCGCCTCGAATTCCTCGACATGCTCGGCGCCGATGCCCAGGATATCCTCTTCTATGAACGAGGAACCCACGCCCGTCACCGCCAGGCGCGCGATGTCGCCGATTTTCCTTCCCGACACCGAGAGGAACTTGCCCACCGCGCCCGCGGCCGAAGCCACCGGATCGCTGGCCTTCACGGTCGAATGGAACAGCTCGCCGGACTTGGAAAAACCGACGACCTTGGTGGTCGTGCCGCCGATATCGATGCCTACCGTCATCGCCCGCCTCCCGCCCCGGATGCATCGAGGCCCAATAGCCGCTGCGCGAAGCGCTCCAGCGTGGGCCTGAGTTCCGGATCGTCCTCGGCGTCGCGCAGGACCGCCTCCAGATAGCCTGCCGGATCGCCGGTGTCCAGCCGCTCGCCGTCTATCCTGCGATAGGCGACCTTGCCCGCCTCGATCATCCGGTCCAGCGCGTAGCTGTGGTAATATTCGCCCGCGCCGTGGCGCGCCCAGCCCTCTTCCAGCATGTCGAAAAATTCCGGCGTGTACAGGTAGCGCCCGATCGAAACCTCGTGGCTCGGCTCCTTGCCGCGCGCCGGCTTTTCGATGAATCCCCGCACGCCCACGCCGTCGGGCGCGGGATCCACCACGCCGTAGCGCGACACGTCGCCGGGTTCCAGGATCGTGGCCAGCACGCATTTTCCGGTGCGCCCGTACACATCCGCCAGCTGTTTCGCCAGCGGCACCGCGCCCTTGTGCAGGTCGTCCGGATAGGCCACCACGCAGGGCTCGCCCCCCACCAGGTTCTTCACCTGCAGCAGCGCGTGTCCCGTGCCGCGCATCTCGCGCTGGCGCACGAACGAAATCCGCGCCTCGGGCGGCTTGATCAGGTCGAGTTTGCGGGCAGCGCCTTCGCGGGTGAACACATCCTCGAGCTCTATTTCGCGGTCGAAATAATCCTCCAGCGCCTTTTTCCTGCGGGAGGAAATGATGATGATATCCGTGATGCCCGACGCGACGAATTCGTCCACGATCCACGCGATGCTCGGCCTGCGGCCCACGGGCAGCAATTCCTTGGCGACGGTCTTGGTGGCGGGCAGGAACCTGGTCCCGTACCCGGCGGCTACGATTATTCCCTTCATGGCCCGATACTACCCGCGCCGCGCCGCACCGGCAAGCCTCGCAGGCCCGCCGCGCGGACCGTCCTCGGCACCGTCCCGCGGTGGTGACATCCGCGCTTCGCGGTGCTATCCTGTGCGGAGCATGAAAATCACGGTACTTGTCGAAAATCCCGCCCCCATAAACGGCCTCGCCGGAGCTTTCGGCCTTTCTCTCTGGGTCGAGGCCTGCGGCATGCGCTTCCTCTTCGACGTCGGACCCGACGGCACCTTCGCCGCCAACGCCCGCAGCCTCGGCATCGACATCGCCTCGGCGGACTTCGTCGTCCTATCGCACGGCCACTACGACCACGGCGGCGGCCTGGAAACCTTCTACGGCCTGAACGTGCGCGCGCCGGTGTACGCCGCCCGGGGCGCATTCGACCACCGCACCATGCACAAAGGCCTGCGCGACCGCCCCGTCGGCATCAAACCCGCCTGCTTCCGCCCCGACCGCGTGATATTCGCCGACGAAGATCGCCGGATAGCCCCCGGCATCGACCTCGTCTTCGCGCGCCGCAGGCCGGGCTTCATCCCCCGCGCCAACCGCGGCGCCCGCCAGGCCGCACCCGGCGGTTCCGGCGCGCCGGACGGCAGCATGCGCCCCGACACCTTCGACCACGAAATCTCGCTCCTCCTGCGCGAAGACGGCAAAACCTGCCTCATCAGCGGCTGCTCGCACTCGGGCGTCACCAACATCGCCGACGCCGCGCTCGCGCGCATGGCTTCCGACGCCGGCGACCCTGCCGTCCCCGGGGCGCCCGCGCCCGCCATCGACGCCGCGATAGGCGGCATGCACCTCTTCCACTCGATCTGGACCTGGCCATTCTGGAAACGCGACGTGCGCGCCCTCGGCCGCCAGCTCGCCCTGCTCCCCGTAAGAACCTGGCACACCGGCCACTGCACCCTCGACTCAGGCTACGGGGTGCTCTCGGGCACCCCCGGCCTCGACATCAGGCGCTTTACCACCGGCACCATCATCACCCCCTGAGGCATACCATGTTCCCCAGACTCGCCTATTTCAGGCTCCCGAAATTCCTCGCGGTATACAAAGGCCTGCCCGCGCCGATCTACAGCCTCTTCGCCGCCACCGTCATAAATTCGGCCGGCATCTTCGTCTTTCCCTTCCTCACCCTCTACCTCACCGGAAAACTCGGCATGTCGCA
>CAYRXK010000021.1:0-2308 GCA_964428265.1 uncultured Treponemataceae bacterium | reverse complement strand
TCTTCGTCTTTCCCTTCCTCACCCTCTACCTCACCGGAAAACTCGGCATGTCGCAGGCCGAAGCCGGCCGCGTCATCTTCGTCGTCAGCATCATCTACATCCCCGGCAACTTCATCGGCGGCAAACTCGCCGACCGCCACGGCCGCAAAATGGTCACCGTCATCGGGCAGACGGCATCGGCCCTCTTCCTGATCCCCTGCGGATTCCCCGCCCTCGCCAAGGCCGTCCCCGCCCTGCTCTTCGCATCCGTCTTCTTCGACGGCATCACCGACCCCGCCCGCTCGGCCACCATGACCGACCTCACCACCCAGGAAAACCGGCGCACCGCGTTTTCGCTCAACTACCTCGGCCACAACCTCGGCTTCGCCGTCGGATCCCTCATCGCGGGCTTCCTCTTCGAAACCGCGCCATCCTGGCTCTTCTGGGGCAACGCCCTCGCCTCCCTCCTCGCCGCCGCCCTCATCGCCTGGCGCGTACCCGAAACCCGCCCCACGCGCGAACAGATCGAAGCCAGCTACGGCTCGGGCTCGACCGAGGAAGCGCACCGCGGCACCCTCCTGGAAGCCCTCAAATCCAGGCCCATACTCGTCGTCTTCAGCGCCTTTTCCGCCTGGTACCTCTTCGTCTACGCCCAGAGCCGGTTCGCCCTGCCCCTGCAGGCGCGCGAACTCTTCGGCACCGCCGGACCGGCCATCTTCGGCACCCTGAACACCCTCAACGCCGCCCTCGTCATCCTGCTCAGCACCCCCATCCTCGCCCTGACCAAACACTGGAAACCCGTCAACGCCGTCGCCCTCGCCGGCCTTTTCTACGCCGCCGGATTCGGCATGCTCACCGCCGTCGGGTCGATGTTCTGGCTCTACGTCTCCACCGTCCTGTGGACCCTGGGAGAAATCATCAACGCCACGAACGAAGACGCCTACGTCACCAACCACACCCCCCTCTCGCACCGCGGGCGCTTCAGGGCCATCCTCCCCCTCATTTCCGGCCTCGGCTGGACCCTCAGCCCGCCCCTTGTCGGCGCCTTTACCGACCGCTTCGGCCTGCGCGCCGCCTGGCCCCTCCTGGGCGCGGTGGCCCTCATCGCCGCCATCGCCTTCTGGATCATGGGCAGGGTCGAGGCGCGGCGCGCCGCCATTCCGTCACGCGAGGCCGCCAACAATCTTCGATGAACTAGGAAAACTTGTGGAAGGAGGCAAGGAAGGGTATACTTATACCTTGGCGTCCGGGATCGAGGAGGCGCGCGCCCCGGAACGGCGCCGCCGCGCCGCACGTCGCGGGCGGACAACAAAAAAGGCGGCCAGCCCCGTGGGGCGCGCCGCCTTTGTCGCGAAGGTTTCGGTCATGACGACCGGTGAAAGCGTTCGGTGGGCGATATTGGATTTGAACCAATGACTTCTACCGTGTGAAGGTAGCACTCTCCCGCTGAGTTAATCGCCCACCGGACACTCTCGGGAACCGCAACGGGATGCATCCTAGCAGTCGTCAGCGGTTACTGTCAAGCAATCGTCCGCCGGTTTCATCCGGAGGTAAAGTTGAGAAGCGACCATACGGAAACGGCCGACATCCGCACCGCGCAAGCCCCGCCGCCGGCAAGGCCCACACGGTTCATCCCGGCAAATCCGCCCGCCTGGTTTCCCCTGCGCCGCCGCGTCCGCGCGCGCGCCACGCCGGACGAAATCCGGATAGAAATCGTCCGCAAATCCATCCACCTGCTGATCGGCCTGACTCCCTTCCTGGCTTCGATCAGCCGCCCGGCCACCATGATCCTGCTCGGCGCCGGAACCGCCGTGTACGCGACCTTCGAAACCTGCAGGCGCCACGGCATCCGCATTCCCGTCGTATCCAGGCTTACCTCGGCCGCAGCCCGCCACCGCGACGCGGGCAAATTCGTCCTGGGGCCCATCACCCTCGGCCTGGGCGCCCTCATCACCCTCATGCTCTACCACGAACCCGCGGCCAGCGTCGGCATCTTCACCCTGGCCTTCGGCGACAGCCTCTCCAGCTTCGTGGGCAAAACCGTCGGGCGCTGGACCATGCCCTTTACCCGGGGTAAATCGGTCGAGGGATCCCTGGCCTGCTTCAGCGTCACCCTGGCTGCAGCCTGGGCGGTCACCGGCCGCTTCGGCCCTTCGATGGCCGTCGCCGCCATATCGACATTCGTCGAAGCGCTGCCCCTGAAGGATTGGGACAACATAGTCCTGCCGCTGATCGCCGGCGCCGCGGCGACCGTCATGTACCTATAATTACTGCCACAGATAGTACTTGTGCATTTTCACGATAAACAGCCACGCCCCGAACCCGAACA
>CAYRXK010000020.1:22475-35269 GCA_964428265.1 uncultured Treponemataceae bacterium | reverse complement strand
TTTCTTCCACGATGGAATAAAAGTTGCAATATTGTAAATTCTTCAATTATAATTGAAACATGAATGAATCCGGATGGATGGCTCGGCCACACTACCTCGCATGCCTGGAACCATTTTCTGACGGTGAACTGATCAAGGTACTCCTTGGCCAGCGCCGTGTCGGCAAAAGCGGACTTCTTCACCTGATCCTGGCGGATTGGTCCGTGCGTCATCCCGATCGGTCTGTGACCTTTGTCGACAAGGAACGTGACGAATGGGCGCAGGTCAGGATCGGAGATGACCTTCTGGCGGTGGCACGGACGGCGCGCGGCGATCCGGCTGTGCGATCACTCTTGTTGGTGGACGAGGTGCAGGAGATCGACGGATTCGCGCCTGCGCTGAGAAGCTTGGCCGCGGAAGGCCGGTGGGACCTGTATGTGACCGGAAGCAATGCGCGCCTGCTCTCCGGCGAGCTTGCCACCCTGTTCGCTGGAAGAGCCATCACCATCCCCGTGCACTCGCTCTCCTACGGGGAATTCCTTGAATTCCACGGCCACGCGGACTCCGATGAAAGCCTGGGGTTGTACCTCCGGTATGGTGGTTTGCCCTATCTTGCGCGTTTGCCCGATTCCGATGCCGCCCGGATCGGGTACCTCGAGGCGATCGTGGACACCATCGTCCTCAGGGATGTGATCGAGCGCTTCGGCGTGCGCAACGCGGCCTTCCTGCGAAACCTGGTGCTGTATTGCGCCGACTCCATCGGCAACATCCTCTCGTCCAAACGCATTGCCGATTACCTGAAAAGCCAGCGGCAGAAAGTTTCAGTTCAATCGGTCATCGAGTATCTGGGGCATCTGGAGGCGGCGTTCCTGATTCATCGGACTCCTCGATACGATATCCAGGGAAGGCGGATCTTCGAGATAGGCGAGAAAATCTACTTCGAGGATTTGGGCATCAGGACCGCCCTTCGTGGCTGGCGTCAGGCGGATCTGGGCAAAGTGGTGGAGAACGCGGTGTACTTGAAACTGATACAGGATGGATGGAAGCCCCGCGTTGGCGTCCTGGGAGAAAGGGAGATTGATTTCGTGGCGACGAAGGGTGACAGGGTGGTGTACATCCAGGCCGCCCTGACCGTGGCGACCGACGAAACGCGTGAACGCGAATTCGGCAATCTCCTGCAGATCGAGGACAATCACCCGAAGTATGTAGTCAGCCTCGATCCGATCCGGGCCGATGACAGGGGAGTGCGGCATCTTTCATTGAGGGAATTCCTGAAAACGGAACTCTGATCATACACCTGAACCCGATTGCCGAAAAAGGGCGGGGCGGATTGAATCGTTCACCCCTCCGGCGCGCGCTATATCGTCATGAAACCCACTGGAATAGGCGAATCGTCGATCGAGGCGCTGCGCGTCGCTGCGGACTGGCTGCTGCCCATGACCTGCGTGCTCTGCGGGGCGCAGGTTTCCTGCAAGGATCGCCGGGGCTCCCGCTACCCCCTCTGCGCGGCTTGCGAAACGGCCCTCAGACCCATCGCAGGTGCTCGCTGCGACCTGTGCGGCAAGCCGCTCATCTCGGAGTCGGGGCGCTGCATGCGCTGCAGGCAGGCGCCGGGGCGCGCCTGCGACACGGTGCTGCCGCTGTTCCGCTATGCCGACGAGGCAGCCCGAGTGATCCTGGCCTGGAAAATCGCGGGCAGGAAGTCGCTGGGCGCGTTCTGGGCGCGCCTGGCGGCGGCGGAAATCCGGGCCCGGTGGCCGGGCTGGACTGTGGTGCCGGTGCCCGGCAGGCCCGAAAAACGCCGGCAGGGCCTGTTCGATCCGGTAGACGCGCTCTCGCGCCGCCTGGAATGCGCGGGCATTCCGGTGGCGCGGCCCCTGTACCGCAGCGCCGCGTCGGCCCAGCAGAAACGGCTGTCGCGCGAAGGGCGCGCCGAAAACGCGCGGAACTCCTACCTCCTGCGCCCCGACGCGCGGGCTCCGGCGCGCGCGGTCATCCTGGACGACGTGTACACCACCGGAGCCACGATCGAAGCCTGCGCCGTCCGATTGCGCGAGGGCGGGGCGGAGCGGGTGGTCGCGCTGGTTCTTGCCGCGGATTGAAGGAGCGGGCGCGCCCCGCGGATGAGCGCGGCACGCGCCCTCGACCCGGAGCCCATGTGCGCCGCTATTGACGAATGTGGCGCAAACCGCTACGATACCGATATATGTAAAAACACACAGAGATTCTTTTTAGAGATAAGAAGAGTCGTGGACACGACTCTTTTTTTTTGGTCCGGCCGGTCCGCCGGTGCGGACCGCGGAGGCAAGGAGTGGGCATCGGTACGATGCAGGATCTGGACCAATTACAGCGCGACCTCGAAACCACGCTCGCGGGCGCGGGGCTCTCGCTGCTCGAATGCGCCATATCGCGGCCTCGCGGCAACGTGAAGGTCAAGGCTGTCATCTACGCGCCCACCGGCACCGGCACCAACGAATGCGCCAAGGCCACCCGCCTGATCATGGCGCGCTGCCAGGTGGTCATGGGAGTGCAGGAAGCGGAGATAGAAGTATCCAGCCCGGGCATCGACCGGGTCATCAAATCCGGGCGCGAGTGGTCCGTCTTCACCGGCAAGGCGGTCAGGTTCCTGCTCAAGGGCGAGGAAGCCTGGCGCGAAGGCCGCCTGGAATCCGCCTCCGAAGGCCGCGTGCGCATCGCCGGGCAAGACTACGACATCGCCTCGATCGCGAAGGCGCGCCTCGATTCCACCAAAGAGGGAGAGTGAGACCATGGCCTCAGATATGGCCGATGCGATCCGCCAGCTGATCAACGAAAAGGGAATATCCGAAGACCTCATCCTGAAAACGCTCGAGGAAGCCCTCCTTGCCGCGTACAAGAAGAAATTCGGCACTTCCGAAAACGCCGTCGTGCGCTTCCGCGACAACTACGAAGGCGTCGACGTCTACGCCACCAAAACCATCGTAGAGGAACTGGACGACGAAGTCCTCGAGATAACCCTCGAAGAGGCACGCGAATACTCCGACGAAGCCGAAGTGGGCGACATCCTGGAACTGCCCATCGATCCGAAGGAATTCGACCTGCAGTCGGTCATGCTGGCAAAGCAGACCACCCGCCAGAACCTGCGCGAAATTTCCCGCGACACCCTGCTGGCCGAGTACAAGACCAAGCTGGGCGAAATCATCATCGGGTACTACCAGCGCGAGCGGAACGGCGTCATCTACGTCGACCTGGGCAAGATCGAAGGCATCTTCCCCAAGAAATACCAGTCTCCGCGCGAAACCTACCATATCGGCGACCGCATCAAGGCGATGATCGTCGAGGTGGAGAAGGGACGTTCCGGCCCCATGATCATCCTGTCGCGCACGCATCCCGAGTTCGTCAAGAAAATCCTCGAACTCGAGGTGCCGGAGATCTACGACGGCACGGTCGAAGTCTTCAAGATCGTCCGCGAACCGGGCTACCGCACCAAGATCGCCGTTTACTCCAAGCGCGAGGATATCGACCCGGTGGGCGCCTGCGTGGGCCTGAAGGGCATCCGCATCCAGTCCATCATCCGCGAACTCGAAGGCGAAAAGGTGGACATCCTCAAATACGAGGTGGATGCCAAACGCTTTATCCGCAACGCCCTGTCGCCGGCCGAAGTCAAGGAAGTATACATCCTCGACGAAGCCCGCCACACCGCGCTCGCGGTGGTGCCGGACAGCCAGCTGTCCATCGCCATCGGCAAGCTCGGCCAGAACGTGCGCCTGGCCAACCGCCTCTGCGACTGGTCCATCGACGTCAAGACCGAGGAGCAGTTCCTGCAGCTGGACCGCTCGGTCGAAACGAAGCGCGCGGTGTCCGAACTGTTCGGCGAAGTCCCCGCGGAAGAATCCTTCGAGTTCATCGGCGACCTTCCGGGCGTGGATCCCGCCTGGGCGGACGCGCTGAAGACCGTGGGCATCGAGCGCATAGAGGATTTCCTCGGGCTTTCCGAAGAGGAAGTCGCGCAGATCGAGGTGCTGGACCAGGAATCCCTGGCCGCCATACGCTCCATCATCGAAGAACACGTCGAGATCGTCGAAGAGGTCGAGGAAGAAGTCGTCGAGGGCGACGACAGCGCCGGCCCATCGGCTGAAGAATACGAATGCCCCGATTGCGGCGCCAAGGTCACGCCCGACATGACCACGTGCCCGAGCTGCGGGGTCGAGCTGAGTTTCGAGTACGAGGACGACCAGGAAGTCTAAAGGGAAGGTATGACGGAGAACACCGAGAGCCCCCAGAAGAAGGCACATCTCATCAAGCAGCCGAAGGTGCAGGTAGCGGAACCCGCGCCCGCCCCCGCGCCGGCGCCCGCCCCGCAGCAGGCTTCCGATGCCAGCCAGCCGGCGGAAAAGCGCAAAGTCGTCGTCGTCAAGAAGAAGGTGGTGGTGCACAAGCCGGCCGCCAAGGTGGTGGCACATCACGAGGCCGAAGGACAGCAGGCCCGGCCTGCCGCCGAGGTGGCCGCGCCGTCGCAGGCACAGGCCGCGTCGGCCTCCGCCGTTGCCGCAACCGCATCCGTAGCCGCATCCGCAGCCCCGGTCGCGCCCGCGGCACCGGTCGCGGCAGCACCCGCCGTGCCTGCGTCCGCACCGGCATCAGTCCAGCCTGCCGCGGTTGCTCCTTCGCAGCCCGAATCAGGCGCTTCCGCCGCCGCTCCGGCGGCAGCCGCAGCCGGCCCCTCGGCAAGCGCAGCCCAGGCGGCATCAAGCGCGCCCGCGGCTCCGGCAGCCACGGCTTCCGCAGCCGCGTCCGGCGCGCCGCCCCGCGGCCAGGTCGGGCCGTCCGGCCGCCCCCTGGGCGTGCCGCTTCCCGGCAGTTCCGCGCCCCAGGGCGCTGGCTATCCCTCCCGCAACGTTCCCTATCCGCAGCGGCCGGATTCCCGCCAGGGCTATGATTCCCGCGGCGGCTATGGGGCGCCGCAGTCACGGTACGGTTCAGGCCCGCTGGGCGGTCCCGGAGCAGCCGGCGCACCCGGTGGCCCGGGCGCACCCGGTTCGCAGGGCGGCTACCCCCCCCGCCAGGGCTACAACCCCCAGGGCGGCTACGGCCAGGGCGCTCCGCGTCCCGGCGGCTACCAGGGCCAGGGCGGCGGATACGGCTCGCAGGGCGGCTATCCTCCCCGCCAGGGCTACAACCCCCAGGGCGGCTACGGCCAGCAAGGCTCCGGCGGCACCCCCGGCTCCCAGGGCGGCTATGGCCAGGGCGCTCCGCGTCCCGGCGGCTACCAGGGTGGCGGCTATCCTCCCCGCCAGGGCTACAATCCCCAGGGCGGCTACGGCCAGGGCGCTCCGCGTCCCGGCGGCTACCAGGGCTCAGGCTATCCTCCCCGCCAGGGCTACAACCCCCAGGGGCCCGGCGCCCCCGGCGGCTATCCCCCCAGGCCCGGCTACCCCCCGCAGGGCGGCGGCTACGGCGGCCCGCGTCCCGGCGGCTACGGCCCCCGGCCGGGCGGTCCCGGCGGCCCCGGCAGACCCGGCGGCTACGCGCCGCGCGGTCCCGGCTTCGGCGGCAGGCCCGGCGGCGGCCCCGGCGGCCCGCCTCCCATAGGCTCCGGCAAGAGCGCGGCGCGCAAGCCGATCACCAAGCGCAAGGGAACCTTCTCCAAGCGCGAGGATGAGGCCGAAAAAGAGCTGCAGCTCAAGAAGAAGGCCGAGGCCCGCGCGCTGGCCATTCCCAAGACCATCGACATAATGGAGAACATCTCCGTCTCCGACCTGGCCAAGAAGATGAACATCAAGCCGGCCGAACTCATCGGCAAACTGATGTCCCTGGGCGTCATGGCCACGATCAACCAGAAGATCGACGCCGAAACCGCCACCATCCTGGCCGGCGAATACAACTGCGAAGTGCACATCGTCTCGCTCTACGACGAAACCGTCATAGAGAAGGTAGACGACCTGCCGGAAGAGATGGCGCACCGCCCTCCCATCGTCACCGTCATGGGCCACGTCGACCACGGAAAGACCAAGCTGCTTGATGCCATCCGCAAGACCGACGTCGTCGCCGGCGAGTTCGGCGGCATCACCCAGCACATCGGCGCCTACCAGGTGGACACGCCGCACGGCAAGATCACCTTCCTCGACACCCCCGGCCATGCCGCCTTCACCAAGATGCGCGCGCGCGGCTCGCAGGTCACCGACATCGTCGTCCTGGTCGTCTCGGCGACCGAAGGCGTCATGCCCCAGACCAAGGAAGCCCTGGATCATGCCAAGGCGGCAAAGGTTCCCATCATCGTGGCGGTCAACAAGATCGACCTGCCCGAAGCCAACCCCGACCGCGTAAAGACCCAGCTCTCCGAGCTCGGCCTGGTACCGGAAGCCTGGGGCGGCACCACCATGTTCTGCGACATTTCGGCCCTGCAGAAGAAGGGCATCACCGAACTTCTGGACGCCATCCTCCTGCAGGCCGAGGTGCTCGAGCTCACCGCCAACCACGACAGGCCGGCGGAAGGCAAGGTCATCGAGTCCCGCATAGACCAGGGCCGCGGCATCGTGGCCACGGTCATCGTGGAGCGCGGCACCCTGAAGATCGGCGATTCCTTTGTCGCCGGCATATTCCCCGGAAAGGTCCGCGCCCTGTTCAACGACAAGGGCGTGCGCATCGACGAGGCGCCGCCCTCGAGCCCGGTCGAAGTGCTCGGCTTCGAAGGCATGCCCAACGCCGGCGATCCCTTCGAGGTGGTCGAGGACGAAAAATTCGCCCGCGCCATTTCCGACAAGCGCCAGGAACTCAAGAAGTACGAGGAAGGCCGCAACGTCAAGAAAGTGACGCTGGACAACCTGTACGACACGATTTCCGCCGGCGAGGCCCAGGAACTCAAGGTCATCATAAAGGGCGACGTGCAGGGCTCCGTGGAAGCGCTCAAGGGCCTCCTGGAGAAGCTGTCCACCTCCGAAGTGCGCCTGAACGTGCTGCGCGCCGCGGCGGGCACCATCTCCGAAGACGACGTCATGATGGCCTCCGCCTCGGACGCCATCATCATCGGCTTCAACGTCAGGCCCAGCCCCGCCGCAAAGCAGCTGGCCGACCGCGAAAAGGTCGACATCCGCAAGTACAACATCATCTACCGCGCCCAGGAAGAGATCCAGAAGGCGATGGAAGGCATGCTCGCCCCCGAGCTCCAGGAAAAGGAGATCGGAAAGGTCGAGGTCCGCGAAACCTTCAAGGTGCCCAAGATCGGCATCATCGCCGGTTCCTACGTGCTCGAAGGCGTCGTGCGCCGCACCAGCCAGGTCAGGGTCATCCGCGAGGATGTCGAGATCTTCCAGGGCAAGATCACCTCGCTCAAGCGCTTCAAGGACGATGCGCGCGAAGTGGTCGCCGGGTACGAGTGCGGTATCGGCATCGAAAACTGCAACGACCTGCGCATCGGCGACATCCTCGAGATCTACGAAACCGTGGAAATCGCCCGTACCCTCGGCCAGTCCGCGCAGGCGGGCAAGGCCGACAAAGCCGACAAGACGGACAAGTGACGGAAGGCGGCCATGGATGACATCAGGCGCATGCGCCTAGAAGAGCAGCTTCGCGAGGAAATCTCCTCCCTCATATCGAGGGGGGAGGTAAAGGACCCGCGCGTCGGCCCCTTCGTGTCCGTAACCCGGGTCGAGGCCGCGCGCGACGGTTCGCACGCGAAAGTGTACGTGTCCAGCTTCGCCGCCGAAAGCCGGGCCGAAGCCGCCGGATCCGGCGGCGCGGCGGGCGGCGCGGACGGCGATGGGGGCACCGCCATGGCCTCCGCGCAGAAGATAGATGCGGCAGTGGATGCCGCCGCTGCGGGCCTTTCAAGCGCGGCGGGCTTCATACAGGCCCAGATCGCCAGGCGGGTGCGCCTGAGGCTGACCCCCAAACTGCATTTCATCGCCGATCACGGAATCCGCGAAGGGTTCGAGATGACGGAGAGGATCAAGGGTCTGCTTCCGTGACCGATGTTTCCCGGTCCGGCCTCGTCCTTCTGGACAAGGAGGCCGGGCTTTCGTCGTTCGCGGCGCTCGGTGCCCTGAAGGCGGCGCTGCGGGGTGAAAAGGTGGGCCATACCGGCACGCTGGACCCCTTCGCCACCGGCCTCCTGGTCGCCGTCATAGGTTCCTGCACGCGCCTTGCCCCCTGGTTCACGAATCTTGACAAGTCCTACCGCGCCGTCATCCGTTTCGGCGCGGAGACATCCACCCTCGACCCCGAAGGCGACATCGTCGCCACCTCGGGCATACCCTCCGAGGCTGCCATCCGCGATGCGCTGCCCGCCTTTTCTGGCGACATCATGCAGGCGCCCCCGGCCATCTCCGCCGTGCACATCGACGGCGAACGGGCCTGGAAACGGGCCCGCCGCGGCGAAACCGTCCTGCCGCCCGCCCGACCGGTGCGCATCCACGACATCGCCATCGAATCCTACGATGGCGCGGACCTGACGGTAACGGTGCGCTGTTCGTCGGGCACCTATATCCGGTCCCTGGCCCGCGACCTGGCCATCGCCTGCGGAGCGCGCGCCTCGCTGGCCGCCCTGCGGCGCCTGTCCGTCGGCCCCTTCCGGGTCGAGGATGTCGCGTCGGAAGACGCGACAAAGCTGCAAAGCGCGACAAAGTTGGAAGACGCGACAAAGCTGCAAAGCGCGACAAAGTCGGAAGACGCGACCATAGTAGGACCAGAAATACGGCCCTTCGACGCCGCCACCGCCGCCGCGATGGGCTTTCCCATCCTGGTGCTCGACGACGCCCGGACGCAGGACTTCCGCAACGGCCGCCCGCTGCGGGGCGTGACGTCCGGCGCCGCGTCAGGTGCCGCCAACGATGCCGCCGCCGGTATCGCTGGCGATTCGGCCATGCCGACCGCGGCTTTCGGTCCAGGGGGCGATTTCCTGGGCCTGGTCACCCTCGATATGGAAAAAACGAAGTACCACATGGTGGTGGCCCGATGATCACCATGGACTGGAGCGCCTTCATCTCCGGCAACCACCGGGCTCCGGACATGCCGCGCCGGCGCTTCGCCCTGACCGTGGGCGTGTTCGACGGCTTGCACATCGGGCATGCCGCCCTGGTGAACGCCGTCGTGGCCCGCACGCCCGCCCTGGCAAGCGCGGTGCTGACCTTCACCGAAAGCCCGAAGAAAATCCTGCGTCCCGCCACCTTTCGCGGCGACCTCATTTCCCTGCCGGAAAAGGTCGGGCTCCTGGAATCGATGGGGGTGGATTTCTGCGTGCTGATTGACTTTTCCACGGATTTCGGTACACTTTCGGGCGTTGATTTCCTGACCGCGCTGCGGGATGCCGAGGTGGAGTACCTCGCCGTCGGGCCCGATTTTAGATGCGGCCACCGGCAGGACACCGACGTGCAGGCACTGACCCGCATCTGCGCCGGCCTGGGCATACAGGCCGACACGGTAGCCCCGGTGCTGTACGCGGGGCATCCGGTCAGTTCCAGCCGCATCAGGCACGCGGTTACGGAAGGCCGCCTGCGCGACGCGGAGCGCATGCTCGGACGGCCCTACGGCGCCGGGCTCAAGTACGCCGAAACCGCGTACCGCCTGCCGCAGGGCAGGGTGGCGCCGCCTGCGGGCGCCTACGAGGCGGAGATAGAAACCGGATCAGGCCGCATGAAGACGACGGCCGAAATCCTTCCGGACGGAACGGTCCGATGCGCCGGGTGCGGATCGGACGCGCGTTCCATCGTTTTCCTGGATACGGTATCACGAAGGTAGATAGCAGCAAGGAGAATCAAGGACATGGGTTTGACCAAAGAGGACAAGGCCCGGATCGTGCTGGAGCACGGCAAGAGCGAAAAGAACACCGGCTCCACCGAGACCCAGATCGCCATCATGAGCGAACGCATCACGGGTCTCACGGAGCACTTCAAGACGCACAAGAAAGACACGAACTCCCGCAGGGGGCTCCTGAAGCTTGTCGGCCAGCGCCGCAAACTCCTGAAGTACCTGCAGAGGACCGATCTGGAAGGGTACCGCGCCCTGATCGCGAAGCTGCAGATCCGCAGCAAGTGATCCGAGGTCTTCCGACCGTATGACAGGCCCCCACGACCCGCGCACGAAGCGGGGGCGTGCGGGCCTCGCGGCGTTTGTCCGCGCACCCAAAAGGAACCATAGATGGTACACGTCATAGAATGCAAAGCCGGAAACGAGGCGATGAAGTTCGAGACCGGACGCCTGGCCAAGCAGGCCGGCGGCGCGGTGTTCGGCACTTGCGGCGGCTCGGCCGTCATAGCCACCGCCTGCTGCTCCGACAAGGTCACCGAGGGCCTGGATTTCGTTCCCCTCACCGTCGAATACAACGAAAAGTACTACGCCGCGGGCAAGATCCCCGGCGGCTTCATCAAGCGCGAATCGCGCCCGAAGGATCGCGAGATCCTCGTCTCGCGCATCATCGACCGTCCGATGCGCCCCCTGTTCGACAAAGCCTTCGGCCGGGAAATCCAGGTCGTGCCCACCTGCATTTCCACCGATCTCGTGAACCCGCCGGACATCCTGGCGGTCAACGCGGCCAGCGCCGCGGTCTACATCTCCGACATCCCCTTCGCCGGCCCCATCGCCTGCGTGCGCGTCGGCCTGGTGGGCGGCGAATACGTCATCAACCCCACCTACGAGCAGATCGCCAAGGCCAAGCTCGAGATCGTCGTAGCCGGCACCGCCAAGGGCATCACCATGGTCGAGGGCGGTTCCACCGAGTGCTCCGAGGCCGAAATGATCGAAGCCATCGAGCGCGCCAAGGCGCCGATCTCCGACATCTGCGCCGCCATCGTCGAACTCGGAAAGCTCGCCGGTAAGGAAAAGCGCGCCCTGGCCCCCCTGAAGGCCGAATTGGGCCGCGCCTCGGAAATCCGCGCCTACGCCCACGAGCGCCTGTCCAAGGCCCTCTTCACCAAGGTAAAGCACGAGCGCTACGCGGCCGTGGCCGCCGCCATCAAGGAAACCGAAGCCGCCTTCGCCGAAGTCCTTGCCGACGACGTGCAGAAAAAGCTCTTCGCCGCCCTGATGGAGGAACTGCAGTACGAAATCCTGCGCGGCGGCATCCTGGATCGCGGCCTGCGCGTCGACGGCCGCGGGCTGGAGGACATCCGCCCCATCACCTGCGAAATCGGCATCCTGCCGCGCACGCACGGTTCGGCCCTCTTTACGCGCGGAGAAACCCAGGCGCTGGCCGTCACCACGCTGGGCACCATCCTGGACGAGCAGATTTTCGATGACATCGAGGGCGACCGCCGCGAGCACTTCATGCTGCACTACAACTTCCCGCCCTTCTCGGTCGGCGAAGTGGGCCGCCTGGGCACCGGCCGCCGCGAGATCGGCCACGGCGCCCTGGCCAAGAAGGCCGTCGAAGCCGTGCTGCCCGCCAAGGACAGCTTTCCCTACACCCTGCGCGTCGTCTCCGAAGTCCTGGAGTCAAACGGCTCCTCGTCCATGGCCACGGTCTGCGCCAGCACCCTGTCGCTGATGGCCGCCGGCGTGCCCGTGCGCAAGCCGGTCGCCGGCATCGCGATGGGCCTGATCACCGATTCCAGCCGCTACGCGGTGCTCTCCGACATCCTGGGCGACGAGGACCACCTCGGCGACATGGACTTCAAGGTCGCCGGCACCACGGACGGCATCACCGGCTTCCAGATGGACATCAAGATCGACGGCGTCAGCACCGAAATCCTGACCAAGGCCCTGGAACAGGCCCGCCGCGGCAGGCTGCACATCCTCTCCATCATGGAGCAGACCATCGCCACACCGGCGCAGGAAATCTCCGAATTCGCGCCCAAGGTCGTCTCGTTCAAGGTCGATGTCGAAAAGATCGGCGCGATCATCGGGCCGGCCGGCAAGAACATCAAGGCGCTGTGCGAGCAGTACGAGGTGCGCATCAATGTCGAGGACGACGGCACCGTGTCCGTCTACGGCAAGAACAACAAGGCCGCCTACGACGCCAGGGATGCGATCAAGGGCATCGTGGAAGACCCCGAGGTGGGCCGCATCTACGAAGGCACCGTGAAGCGCATCATGGATTTCGGCGCCTTCGTCGAAATCCTTCCGGGCAAGGAAGGCCTGGTGCACATTTCCCGGCTCGGAAAGGGCAGGGTGGAGCGCGTTACCGACGTGGTGCACGAGGGCGACAAGGTCCGCGTGAAGCTGCTCGAGGTGGATCGCATGGGCAGGCTCAACCTGGCGCACGAAAACGCGCTGGACGAGAACGGCAACGTGATCCAGGCCGAGCGCGGCGACGACGATCGCCCGCGCCCCTCCTTCGGCGACCGTGACCGCGGCGGCGATCGCGGCGGCGAGCGCAGGCCCTACGGCGACCGCGGCGGCGACCGCGGCGAGCGCAGGCCTTACGGCGACCGCGGCGGCGACAGGCGCCCCTCCGGCGACCACGACCGCGGCCCGCGCCGCGCCTTCGGCGACGACAGAGGCGAGCCCCGGCACCATAGCTGATCGATGCCCGACATAATCCGCATCCCCGCGGGGCCGGTCGTTCTGGCCGAGCCCGGCGGAGGTAGCGCCGCCTTCGCCGCGGGCCTCTGGTTCCCCTTTGGGTCACGGCACGAAGCCCCGCACGAGCGGGGCTTTTCTCATTTTCTCGAACACATGTTCTTCAAGGGCACCTCGCGCCGCGACGCCGCCGAACTGGCGCGCGTCATAGACCGCACCGGCGGCTACACGAACGCCTTCACCGAACGCGACACGGTCTGCCTGCACGGCACGGTGCCCGCGCGCGATTGGCGCCTGGCGCTGGATGTCATGCTGGACATGGCATTCGCACCGACCCTGCCCGAGGATGAATTCGAGCGCGAGCGCCAGGTCATCCTGTCGGA
>CAYRXK010000020.1:13492-22375 GCA_964428265.1 uncultured Treponemataceae bacterium | reverse complement strand
GGAGTGCGCCGACGCGGCGACCAGGCTCTCGGGCGCCTGCACCCTCTCGCTCGACGATCCTGAGTTCAGGATGCGCCGCCTGGCGCGCGAGTACCTGGCGGACGGCGCGGTGGTTTCCTCGGCCGAGGATGTCGAGCGCTTCGCGCGCGTGTCCCGGAAGGATATACTGGACATGGCGGAGCGCCTGCTCGGCACCCGCCGGAGGGCGCGCTTCGCGTACGGCAAGGTGTCCCGCCGCAGCGCAGCCCGCATCGGCCTCCAGGAGACCTGAATGAGCGAACCCGACCGCGTGGTCGTGCGCATTGTCGCCAAGCCCGGCGCGCGCGCGCCCGAATACCGTTCCGAAGGCGCCGCCGGAGCCGACCTGCGCGCCTTCCTGCCCGAGCCTGTCGTGCTGGAACCCCTGGCGCGCGCGCTCGTGCCCACCGGCCTGCATATCGAACTTCCGGAGGGCTACGAAGCCCAGGTCCGACCCCGCTCCGGCCTGGCCATGTCCAGGGGTGTCACCTGCCTGAACACTCCCGGCACCATCGATTCGGATTACCGCGGCGAGATTGGCGTCCTCTTGGTGAACCTCGGCGCCGAGCGCGTGACCATAGAATCCGGCGAGCGGATCGCGCAGTTGGTCGTGGCTCGGCACGCGCGCGCGGAATTCCAGGACGCTGATGGCCTTTCCGGGTCCGCGCGCGGCTCGGGCGGCTTCGGTTCCACCGGAAGGCACTGAGGAAGGGCGGAGCGGGTGCGCGCGACCAGAAACGGCTTCCCCGCCGGCATAGTCCGCTATGCCGGTCGCGAATACCTCTTGTCCTTCGCCGTCGCCTTCGCGTTCTTCTTCGTGGTGTTCTTCGTGAACCAGATCCTCCTGATGGCGGAGGATATCCTGTCGCGGCGCGCGCCCTTCGGCCAGGTCATGCTGCTGCTCCTGTATTCGCTGCCGTCCATCGTCGCCATTTCGGCGCCGTTCGCCTCGCTGGGAGGCGCGCTCATGGCCGCCGCCCGCCTTGGCGCCGACAATGAAATGATGGCGATGTCAGCCTCCGGAGTTCGCACCGGCACGGTCTTCGCGCCGTTCGCCGCGATAGGGCTTCTCATCGCGCTGCTATCCTTCGTCGCCAACGACGTATTCCTGCCGCTGGGCACCATCGAATTCGGAAAGCTGTTCCGGTCCCTGGTGTCGACCAGCGCATCCATCGAACTTCAGCCCTGGTCGGTCAAGAGTTATTCCGGCGCCACCGTGGTCACGGGCGAGGGCAGGGACGGGGGCCTCTCCGACGTGGTGGTGTTCGATGCGCGCGACGGCAAGGGCAGACGCATCCTTTCGGCGGATTTCGCCCGCCTGGAGGTTCTCGAAGGGGGCTTCGACGCGGTCCTCCATCTCGAGGGCGTGACCGAGCATCGCCGCGATCCCGGCGAAGATTCCAGGTTCACGGTTACCGCGGCCGAATCGCTCGAATACCGGGTGGCCATCCGCGAACGCGTAAAGGGGGTTGCCGGCACCGGCCCCGGCGAGATGTCCTCGCGCGACCTGGCCGCCCTGATCCGCAGCCGCCGCCAGGCGCTCGACATAAGGATCGCCGACCGCGCGCGGGATACGCGCCAGGCTGCCGATACGCTCGAACGCCGCTACGGCGAAGCCGTGCGCGGGGGACAGGCCGCCGTGACCCCGCTGGAACGTGCCCTGGGCGGTTACCGGGCGATCCTGGCGCAGAAGCCCCAGGATCGCACGCTGCAGGTATATCGCCTGGAACTGCACAAGAAGTTTTCCATCCCCGCCGCGGCCTTTTTCTTCGCTTTCCTGGCCTTTCCGCTGGGCCTCGGCGCGCGCCGGGCCGGCAGGACCGCGGGCTTCGGGCTGGGGCTGCTTCTGGCGGTGGCCTACTGGTCGCTGCTGCTCGCGGGGCAGACGCTGGGGGTGCGCATGGGATATCCGCCCGCCCTGTCGATGTGGATGCCCGATATTCTCGTCGCGGTCGCCGCCGCCGCGATATGGATATGGCGCCGCCTGGCGGCGCGGAGCCTGCTGTGAGCGCGCCCGGCAGCGCAGGTCGGCCCGGCGATCCGGCCGCCCACGCGGGCGTGAAGCCGGCCGCCCGCGCGGGCGCTCCGCGCATCCTGTGGACTTTCCTGCTCAGAGCCTTCGCGCCGCGGCTCGGGGGCGCGATCGCCTTGTTCATGGTCGTGTTCCTGCTGGCCGACCTTTTCCAGAACCTGTGGCGCTTCCTTTCGCTGGACGCGCCTCTCGCCAAGATACTGCCCTGGCTCCTCCTGGGCATACCCGATCACCTGGTGCAGGCCCTGCCCGTGGCGCTCCTGTTCGCCGGATCCCACACGGTGGCCGAAACCTATGCCTCCGGTGAATTGCCCGTGATCTTCGGTTCGGGCGTATCGCTCGCGCGCTACACGCTGCCGCTCGTGGCCGTCTGCGCGGCGCTATCCGCCGGCAGTTTCTGGTTCGAGGATGCGGTAGCCATCGGCGCACGGACGTCCAGGGCGGACCGGGCGCGCGAGATGCTGGGCCAGAAGGCGCAGTTTTCGGCTTCCAACGTTACCCTCATGTCCGCGCAGGGGCGCTTTGTCTATCGTATCGGTTACTACGACGACGCCGGCAGCGCGCTGAACGATGTGGACATCCTGGAACGAGGCGAGGACCTCGCGCCGGTCAGGCGCATCCTGGCGGATCGCGGCGCATGGAACGGCCGTTTCTGGCTCTTCCGCAACGCGCGCATCTATCTGCGCCAGAAAGCGCCCGCATCACCCGCCGCTGCCGCCGGCGCCGGCCGCTGGTCCTCGACCTTCGCCACCGAATGGAGCGATCCCGCGCTGTCCGAAGCTCCCGCCTCGTTCCGCGGAATCCGGGGAGAAATATCCGCCATGCCCCTGCGGAACCTGCGCGCCTACGCCGCCTTCCTCGAAGGCGCCGGCCTGCCATCGGCGGCCGCCCGCACGGAACTGCAGCGCCGACGGGCATTTTCGCTTTCTCCGCTGATCGTGGGCCTCCTGGCGGCCGCCTCGGGCGGGCTGTTCAGGAAGAACGCCCTGCTCATGAGTCTCCTGTTGAGTCTTTCCATCGCGACCGCGTATTATGTGGCGCAAATGCTGGGTACCCTGCTGGCGAAGACCGGCGCCGTGCCCCCGGCCCTCGGCGCGTGGTTTCCCACCGCCCTGTTCCTGGCGGGGGCGCTCGTGTTCTTCTTCCGCGCGCGTACCTGAAATCCATCGGAGTATCCCGTGACCGACGACCGACCCATTTTCAGCACCCTGCACCGCGATGCCGGCGGCAAGGCCCGCTCGGGCAGGCTTGCCCTTCCGCACGGCGTCGTGGCCACGCCGGCATTCATGCCCGTCGGAACCAACGCCACCGTGAAGGCCGTGCCGCCCGAAGACCTCGCGGCGATGGGCTTCAAGATAATCCTGGCCAACACCTACCACCTCTACCTAAGGCCGGGCGCCGACCTTATCCGCGAAGCCGGCGGCCTTCACGGCTTTTCCGGCTGGTCCGGCAACTTCCTGACCGATTCGGGCGGCTTCCAGGTCTTTTCGCTCGCGACGTTCCGCAAGATCACCGAACAGGGAGTCAAGTTCAAATCCCATATCGACGGGTCCGAGCACTTCCTTACGCCCGAGTCCGTGGTGCAGGTGCAGGGCGCCTTCAATTCCGACATCCAGATGCAGCTCGACGTCTGCACGCCCTGGGGCGAACCCGAAAACAAGGCTTTCAAGGCCATGAAGCTCACCCACGACTGGGCGGCGCGCGCCAAGGCAGCCTGGAACGAACTGCGCGAGCGCGACGGCTACCGAGGCCACCTGTTCGGCATCGTGCAGGGCAATTTCCACAAGAACCTGCGCACCGAAAGCGCGGGCCGGATCGCCGCCCTGGACCTGCCGGGCATCGCCATCGGCGGCCTTTCCGTCGGCGAACCCAAGGAAGTCTTCAGCGAACTCCTGGAGCACACCGCGGCGCTCCTTCCGGACAACAAGCCGCGCTACCTCATGGGCATCGGCACGCCCGACTACATCCTGGAAGCCGTGCGCAACGGCATCGACATTTTCGATTGCGTCTACCCCACCAGGACGGCGCGCAACGGCCTCCTCTTCACCTCGTCCGGGCAGATCGTCATCAAGAAAGCGCGCTACGAACGCGATTTCGGTCCCATCGACCCCGAGTGCTCCTGCCCGGTCTGCCTGAACCATTCGCGCGCCTACCTTCGCCATCTTTACCGCAACGGCGAAATGCTCTACGCCACCCTGGCCACCAAGCACAACCTGCACTTTCTCTCCGACCTCGTGCGCGGCATCCGCCTGGCCATAGAAGAAGACCGGTTCGAGGCCTACCGCGCCGGCTTCCTGGCCCGGTACACAGGCGGCGCGGCCGAGGCATGATGGCAGGATCGGCTCAGTTTCCGGTCGCCGCCCTCCTGCTCGCGATCTGGGCAGGCGCGGCGCAGGCTCAGCCGACCCTGAAGCCGCCGGCTCAGCCGACCCTGAAGCCGCCGGCTCAGCCGACCCTGCCTGCGCAGGCGACATCGCCGGTCACCCCCTTGCTCGGACTGGGGCAACCCGCGGTACCGGCCGTCGCCGACCCCCTCGTATTTCCTCCCGTGCGGGGCCTGCCGTTCGACGCACCCCCGCACGGCCTTCCCGACCAGAAAGCCCTCAAGCCCGACCGAGGCGACGAAATGCGCCTCGCCGTCGTGCCCGCGGCCCTGCGCTATCTGGGAACACCCTACCGCTACGGCGGATTCGGTTCCGACGGCATCGATTGCTCGGGCCTCGCCTTCCAGGCCCTGGCGGCGGCGGCCCCCGAACTGGGCCCCTTCCCGCGATCCAGCCCAGGCTTCGCGCGCTTCGGCGTCGCCGTAGAAGGGTTGCCGGAACCGGGTGACCTGCTCGTCTTCGCCCGGGAGGGTGTCATCTATCACGTCGGCATCGCGCTCTCGGGCGACCGATTCATCCACGCGGCCTCCGAGGGCGATCGGACCGGCGTCATCATATCCAGCCTCCGCGAAGGGCACTGGAAATCCCGCCTGGTGGCGGTGCGCCGCCTGGGACCATTTCCGGAAATCAAGCACGCTTCAGTGCGCCAATGAAAAGGCGGCGCCCCGCAAGGGGCGCCGCCTTCACTCGAACCGGAAAAATCAAGTCCGTCAGAACTCCGCCAGCACGATGTTCTCCACCACGTACTTGAAGGTCCGGTCGTGGATGCTGAAGGACAGCGCGTCGCCCACCTTGTGGTTGTACAGTTTCTTGCCCAGCGGAGAGAGGTAGGAAATCACGCCGGAGTCCGGATCGGATTCCCAGGGCCCGAGGATGGTGAACTCCTCGCGCTCGCCCGACACTTCGTTCAGCAGGCGCACCTTGGTGCCGAACTGCACCTTCGATGCGTTCAGCGCGTTGCGGTCGAACAGCTGCGCGCGCTCGATCTCGTTCTTCAGCTTCGCCACGCGCGAATTCAGCTCGTCCTGCTTTTCCTTGGCGGCCTTGTACTCGGCGTTTTCGCGAAGATCGCCCAGCGACAGCGCGTAGGCGATTTCCTTCTGGTTGGCCGGCACCTCGACATCCATGATATGGGCAAGCAGCTTCTGCTTTTCCTCGTACTTTCCCGCCGTGACCATCAGGCCGCGCGACACGATGGTCTTTTCCTCCTCGCCGGAGAATCGGAAATTCGGGAATTTTTCGGCGATCCTGCGGCGCAGCTGCAGCTTTACCGCCGGATCCAGCTCGCGCACGTCGGTGAGCAGGGCGTACACGCGTTCCACCGTTTCCATGCCGGAATCCATCAGGAAGGTTTCCAGCACGTTGTCCTTGAACAGGATCGTATGCACCTGCTTGTTGATCTTGCGGTTCTCGGTGGTTTCGCGGTGGTTTTCGATTTCCTTGAAGGTTATGTCGAGGATGTGGATCAGCGTGATCAGGATCTTTTCGTACACGATGCCCAGCTCGGCGAACCAGGCCTCGCCGCGCAGATCCTTGACCAGCCAGATGAAGGCTTCGCGGTGGTCCTTGTAGTTCTCGATGATGTCCATCGCCAGGCGCTTCAGCCTGTCCGACTGGCCCGCGGCCTTGAGGTCTTCGAGCATCTTCATCGAACGGGAGACCGGCAGGATCCTGATGTACACATCGGCCCACTCGGGGATGAAATTCTTGATGTCCTGCACGAAGAGCTGCCGGAGCTCGGCATCCTTCATGTCCTCGTAGATCTCCACCGGGTCCTCGATGTCGGCGAAAAGGTCGGCGAAGGTGCCCGTGGTGGACTGCTTGAGGAACGCGTGCTTCAGCGACAGCCGTTTCAGGAGCAGGAACGAGGCCACCACCTGTTCGCCCGCGGTCTGGTAGGCGCGCACGAAGCCGGTGAAATACGCCAGGATGTCGGCGAAGAATTCCGAATCGGGCCCCGACTTGTCCAGGAAATCGCGGAACAGCTGCACGCGCGAGAAGAAATTCTTCTCGGCCTTGAACTGGATGTAGATCTTTTCCTCGAAGGACAGGGGCCGGTCGCGCACGATGAAGGTGCTGATATCGTCCTGCGCGTTGCCGAAGGCCGGATCCACCTTCAGGACTTCGCGCGCCTTCACGCTCCAGGAATTCCATTCGGAGGCGGTCAGCACCGAAGGCGACAGCTCGGCCTTGATGCGCTTCAGGTCCGCGCGGTTGTCGAAGCTCTTTATGATGGTCTTCAGGGCCCAGGCCGGGTCGGACTTGACCTTGTCGTGCAGCTTTTCCCTGGACCAGATCGCCTTAAGGACCCAGATGTGGTCCTTGGAAAGGGTGACCAGGCTGTCGATTCCCATTTTCAGCGACATGCGGTGCCCGCGCGACTTGGCGAAATCCACCACCACCTCGTCCGAGGTGACCGACGCGATGCGGCCGATGTTCCAGGTGCGGTGATACACGAAATTGCCGGCATCGAAGGCGATGTGCTTTTCGAAATCCTGCATCGCCTCGTGCAGCGAGCGGTAGGACTGCCCCAGGTTGGACAGGCGGATGTAGTCATCCAGGCGCGAGTGGCCTGAGTACTTGCCGGAATAGCAGTCGATGATCTCCTTGCGGAGCGAGGGGTTCTTCTCGTCGTAGGAGATGATGATCTTCAGGATGTCGAGGGCGGTATTCCATTCCTTCAGGTCGCGGTAGTGGCGGTACAGCTCCATGAGCAGGGTGGCCGCCTTGTCGCCCGAAAGCTGCTTGGCGATCTTGCGCTGCACGTGCAGGAAGAAATCGATATCCTGCGGGCAGGCTTCCACCAGCTTGGACCAGATTTCCCGCACGTTGGAGGTCTGTCCGCGATTGATGTAGCGGTGCAGGGCCTTCTTGTAGAAATCGATCGCCTCGTCGGACTTGCCTTCCTTTTCGCGGCGCTCGGCCAGGAGGCGGACGATGTCCGCTTCCTCGTAGTCCACGCGGACCAGGCGCTCCCAGACGGCGAAACGCTGCTCGGCCTTGTCCTCGCCCTCGTAGCATTCGGCCAGGCGGGTCAGCGCGATGCGGTTCTCGCCGAAATCGAGCATGCGCTGGCAGATGTATTCCACCACGTTCACGCGCTTGTTGTCGTTGAAGATGTCGATCAGCTGCACCATCGCCGAGTCGTCGATCTGCTGTCGCATCAGCGAGATGACGCCCGTCAGGTACAGCGCGATGACGCTGTTGCGGGTGTGGCCCAGGTGCTCGGTGCAGAGGGCCAGGATTTCGTCCGTGGCTTTTTCGAGCGCAGCCTCCTGCAGCAAGAGGTCGAGGTCCTTGAGGCTGGAAACCGAGTAATTCGCCAGCGCGGTCCTCGTCCACTTTTCCTCGTTGAGCATTTCCTGGACTTTTCCGGCGAGCTGGGATTCGGGCATATTTCTTCTCCTCTCTTGCTAGGCCGTGTACTGTCGGTATATCGCGGGATCGTACATGCGTATCTTGAGCAACACGCCGTCGATCGCGGACCTGTCGGCATCCGTCGCCACCAGATGGTCGACGAGCCAGAAGTAACGATTGATCAGGCGAGGCACGAGCAGGTCGCTCGCCTTGGGATTTTCGCGGACATCGTTTTCCGCCTGGAAAATCTGCGATTGCAGGCGTGCCGCCTCGCTGGGCTTCAGTTCGCGCTTCACGGTGAACACGTCCAGCAGGTTGCCCCAGACCGGCAGCCATTCCGCGGCCGCGGCGCCCTGGTACCCCATTTCGGCCACCTTGCGGCGCAGCATGACGATCAGGTCGCTTTCCAGCAGGTCCAGGTCTATCCTGTCGGCACCGAGGAACAGCGCTTCCCTGAACAGGGCCTTGGCGAGCCTGGGTTCGCCCGACATGGCCTGGCAGTCGGCCAGTTCAGCCAAAAGCTCCGGATCTTCGCGCCGGACCCGCACCGCGCGTTCCAGGTGGCGGATGGCGGTTTCATAGTCGCCGATCGCCTTGCGGCAGCGCCCGATGCGCAGGTCCATTTCAGGCGCGCGGGATTCCTTCATGTCGTCAGGGACGAGAAGGTAGGACTCCAGCGCGTAGCCGAACAGGAAGCGCTTGAATGCGTAGCGCGCGGCTTCGCAGTCGCCGGAGATGCGCGCGCGGAATGCATCGAACGACTTCCACTGGGCGGTCGCGGCGTCGCCGCGTTCCATCGGGTCGGCGATGGCGGCGACCTTGCGCATCTTGTCCTGCCAGAACCTGGCGCATTTCAGGGAATACAGCACTTCGGGGTGTTCGAAATCGAGCGCCAGCGCCCGGTCGAGGAATCCCGATGCGGATTCCAGGTCCACGTTCCTGAGGCTCTCGTATGCGTTCGATAAGAGTGCGGAAACGCGTTCCTGATCGCCCATTCCCTTCCGTGTCCGATAAAAGCCTGAATGATTGATAGTACCCGACGGGGCCGTCCAGCGTCAATGCGCCGCGCTGGCGCGGGGTAAATGTCGAGGT
>CAYRXK010000020.1:0-13392 GCA_964428265.1 uncultured Treponemataceae bacterium | reverse complement strand
TCGAGGTGCCATCGAGGTGCCATCGAGGTGGCGCGCCCGCCCCTCGATGTGGTATATTCCCGCCATCATGAACATGCCGCATGTCGCACCCTCGCTGCTTTCCGCGGATTTCACCGACATACGCGGAGCGCTGGCCACGATCGAATCCTCCGGCGCCGACTGGATCCACATGGACGTGATGGATGGCCGCTTCGTGCCGCCCATCACCTTCGGAGACAAGATGGTGGCCGACCTGCGCCCGCGCACCAAACTCGTCCTGGACGTGCATCTCATGACCGTGGAACCCGAGCGCCTGGTGCCCGCCTTCCTGCGCGCCGGTGCGGATTACCTGGTGTTCCATGCCGAGGCCTGCGTCCACGCCCACCGCCTGGTGCAGCAGATCCGCGAAGGCGGCGCCAGGCCCGGCATCTCCATCGTCCCCTCCACCCCGATTTCGCAAATAGAGGAACTTCTCCCCGACCTGGACCTCGTCCTCGTGATGACCGTGAACCCCGGATACGGCGGGCAGTCGCTCATCCCCTCCGCGCTGGAAAAGGCCGGGCGCCTGCGCGCCCTGCGCGAGGAGCGGGGCTACGGTTACAAGGTCGCCATCGACGGCGGTGTCAACCGATCCACCATGCCGGCCATCGCGCGGGCCCGGCCCGATGTCCTGGTCATGGGCAGCGCGTTTTTCGGCGCCCCCGATCCCCGCGCCGAGGTGGAATTCGCCCGCGCCGCCTACGCTGCCGCAGCCGCTGCCGCACCGACGGCCGACAACCCGGCCGCGTCGCGCCGCTAGCCGCCGTGCGCGCCGTCGTGCAGCGCGTCGCCGACGCGTCGGTCACCGTCGAAGGGGAATGTGTCGGCGCCATCGACCGCGGGCTACTGATCTACCTTGGCGTCGCGGCGGGCGATACCGAAGCCGACGCCGATTATCTCGCCGAAAAAATCTCCACCCTGCGCATCTACCCCGACGCCGAGGAACGCATGAACCTCTCGGTATCAGACCTCGGACTTTCGGTCCTGGTGGTGTCGCAGTTCACCCTGCTGGCCGACGTGCGAAAGGGCCGCCGTCCCTCCTGGTCCGGAGCCGCATCCAACGAGGTCGCCAAGCCGCTGTACGAGCATTTCTGCAGCAAGGTCGAGGGGGCGGGCCTGCGCGTGGCCACCGGCCGCTTCCAGGCTGTCATGCGCGTCGCCTATGTGAACGAAGGCCCGGTGACCATACTTCTGGATTCGCGCAAGGCTTTCTGAAGGCGCCCCGCAGGGTCCCTGCCCGCCATCACCATGAAAAAAGGCCGCCCCGATCGGGGCGGCCTTTTTATTCACGATTCGGTCAGGCGGATCACTTCGCCTTCTTGCCCGACCCCTTGGGCCTGCCGACCGGGCGCTTCACGGCCACGGCTCCCTTGACGGCCTTCGCCTTGGGGGCGACAGCCTTCACGGCCTTGACCGCCTTGGCGGGCGCTTTCGCGACCTTGGCGGTTTTCAGCACCTTTGCGGCAGCCTTGGGCGCCTTCACCGCCTTGACAGCCTTCACCGGCTTGACTGCCTTGACGGGAGTGGCGGCGGCCTTCGCGGGCCTTCCGACCTTGGCCTTGGGCGCGGCGGCCTTCGCGGGCCTTCCGACCTTGCCCTTCACGGCCTTGGCGGGCGCCTTCGCGCTCACCTTGGAAGCGGCGGCCTTCTCGGCGGCGGGTTTGCGTCCGCGCTTGGCCTTGGGAGCGGCGGGGGCGGCTGCCGCGGCGGCCAGCGCGTCCTCGATCACGGCCTGGGCCGCGGCGAGGCGCGACACCGGCACGCGGAAGGGCGAGGAGGAAACGTAGTTCATCCCGGCGCGGTGGCAGAACTTCACGGAGTTCAGGTCGCCGCCGTGCTCGCCGCAGATGCCGACCTTCAGGTTCGGCCTGGTGGAGCGGCCTTTTTCGATGCCCATCTTCACCAGCATGCCCACGCCTTCCTGGTCCAGGCTCTGGAAGGGATCGGCCTTGAAGATGCCGGCTTTCTTTTCGTCGACATATTCGGGCAGGAACTTGCCCGCGTCGTCGCGCGACATGCCCAGGGTCATCTGGGTAAGGTCGTTGGTGCCGAACGAGAAGAACTCGGCGACGCCGGCGACCTTGTCGGCCAGCAGCGCGGCGCGCGGCACTTCGATCATCGTGCCGACCATGTAGGACAGCTTCACCTTCGCGTTCGCGATGATGGCGTCGGCTACCTGGCGGGCGCGCACTTCGAGCATCTTGAGTTCCTTCGCGTCGATGACGAGGGGAATCATGATCTCGGGCAGCACCTTCACGCCCTTCTTGGTCATGTTGCAGGCGGCGGAAATGATCGCGGTGACCTGCATGTCCAGGATTTCGGGATAGGTGACGGTCAGGCGGCAGCCGCGGTGGCCGAGCATCGGGTTGGCTTCGTGCAGCTGTGCCACGCGGGCGGCCACTTTCTCGAAGCTGACGCCGACGGCGGCGGCCAGGGCCTTCTGGCCGGCTTCGTCGTGCGGCACGAACTCGTGCAGGGGCGGGTCGATCAGGCGCACGGTGACCGGCTTGCCGTCCATCGCCTTGAAGATGCCCTCGAAGTCCTTGGTCTGGAAGGGCAGCAGCTTGTCCAGCGCCTTCTTGCGGGCCTCGACCTCTTCCGCGATGATCATTTCGCGGATGGCCAGGATGCGCTCTTCTGAATCGAAGAACATGTGCTCGGTGCGGCAGAGGCCGATGCCTTCCGCGCCCAGCTTCACGGCGTTCTCGGCGTCGTAGGGGGTGTCCGCGTTGGTGCGCACCTTCATGGTGCGGATCTTGTCGGCCCACGACATCAGGGTGTTGAAGGCTTCGGAGGGCTCGGGAGCCACGAGCTTCAGGGCGCCGACGTACACGTTGCCGGAGGAACCGTCCAGGGTAAGCCAGTCGCCTTCCTTCACGACCGTGGAGCCCACGGCGAACTGGCGCTTCTTGTAGTCGATATCGAGCTTTTCGCAGCCGACGATGCAGCTCTTGCCCCAGCCGCGCGCGACGACCGCGGCGTGGCTGGTCTTGCCGCCGGTGGCGGTCAGGATGCCCTGCGCGGCGTGCATGCCGCCGACGTCCTCGGGGCTGGTTTCCTTGCGCACCAGGATGACCTTCTTGCCTTCCTCGGCCCATTCCTCGGCGGTTTCGGCGTCGAAGGCCACCTGGCCGACGGCGGCGCCGGGAACGGCGTCGATGCCCTGCACCAGGAAGGCCTTCTTCAGCTGGTCCTTGGCGGCGGCGTCAATGCGCGGATAGAAGATGCCCTCGATATCGGTGGCCTTGATGCGCATGATCGCCTGTTCCTTGGTGATGAGCTTTTCCTTCACCATGTCCACGGCGATCTTGAAGGCGGCGCCCGGCGAGCGCTTGCCGGTGCGGCACTGCAGCATGTACAGGGTGCCTTCCTCGACGGTGAATTCGAGGTCCTGCATTTCCTTGTAGTGCTTTTCGAGCTTGGCGCGCACATCGAGGAGCTGCTTGTAGGCTTTCTTGTCCTTTTTCTCGAAATCGGAAAGCTTGATCGGGGTGCGGATGCCCGCCACCACGTCCTCGCCCTGCGCGTTGATCAGGTAGTCGCCGTAGAACTGGTTGTCGCCGGTGTTCGGGTCGCGGGTAAAGCAGACGCCGGTGCCGGAAGTGTCGCCCATGTTGCCGAAAACCATCTGCACGACGTTGACCGCGGTGCCGCGGACGCCGGTGATTTTCTCCACCTTGCGGTAGGTGACGGCCTTGTCCGCCATCCAGGAACCGAAGACCGCGTCGATCGAGCCGCGCAGCTGCTCGCGCGGATCCTGCGGGAAGTCGGCCTTGATGTGCTTGCGGTAGATCGCCTTGAAGGTGACGATGAGCTCGGCCAGTTCGTCGGCGTTCACGTCGGTGTCGTTGATCTTGGTGCCGGCGGGCACGGCCAGGCGGACGCGGGTGCTCTTTTCCTTCAGTTCGCCGAAGGCGTGGTCGAATTCCTCGCGCTCGATCCCCATGGCGGTGGAGCCGTACATCATGATGAAGCGGCGGTAGGCGTCAAGGGCGAAACGGCGGTTGCCGGTCTTCGCGGACAGCCCTTCGACCGAGGCGTCGTTCAGGCCCAGGTTCAGGATCGTTTCCATCATGCCGGGCATGGATACGGCGGCGCCGGAGCGAACGGAGACGAGCAGGGGGTCTTTCGGATCGCCGAGCTTCTTTCCGACGGTCTTTTCCAGCAGCTTGAGCTGCTTGTCCACCTCGGCATCGAGGCCCGCGGGCCATTTCTTGCCGTTCTTGTAGTAGAGGTCGCAGACCTCGGTGGTGATGGTGAAGCCCGCGGGAACGGGAAGGCCGATCTTGGTCATCTCGGCAAGGCCAGCGCCCTTTCCGCCGAGAAGCTCTTTCATGGTGCCGTCGCCCTCGGCGACGCCCGAACCGAACGCATACACGAATTTGGTTTTAGCCATGAGGCTTTTCCTCCGCTCGTCACGACATACATGGGTTCAAGAACCCCGACAAGATTTACCGAAAATAACGTCCGCTGTCAAGAAACGCGCCGTGCGTTATGCGATCAGGCTATTTCCGGGCAATGGTTGACCCGCGCCGGGGCCGCGCGCATACTTGGCCGGACACCATGGGGCGCAGCTATTTTCATGTCGACCTCGACGCGTTTTTCGCGTCGGTCGAACAGCGGGACAATCCCGGACTCGCGGGAAAGCCCGTGATCGTCGGCGCGCTGCCGGGGCACCGCGGCGTGGTGTCCACCTGCTCGTACGAGGCGCGCGCCTTCGGCGTGCATTCCGCCATGCCCATTTCCGAAGCGTTCAGACGCTGCCCGAAGGGAGTTTTCCTGCAGGTGCGCATGGGCCGCTACTGCGAGGTTTCGCGGGCCATCATGGACATCCTGCGCGATTTCAGCCCGGATTTTTCCCAGGTTTCGGTAGATGAGGCCTTCCTGGACATGACCGGGACCGAACGCCTCTGGGGGCCGCCTGATGCCGCCGCGCGCAGGATCAAGGCAGCGGTGCGCGACGCTCAGGGCCTTTCCATTTCCGTGGGCGTGGCGTCCAACCGCTACGTCGCGAAAATCGCTTCCGGCCTGGCCAAGCCCGACGGCCTTACCATCGTTCCGGACGGGGGCGAGGCGGCGTTCATGCGCGCGCTGCCGCTCTCGAAATTGTGGGGAGCCGGCGACCGCACGCAGGAACGCATGCGCGAACTTGGAATACGCAGTACGGCGGAATTGCAGGATACCTCCGAACAGCTTCTGGGCGGCGCCTTCGGCAAGGCGCTCGGCGCATTCCTGCACCGCGCCGCGCTGGGCCGGGATCAGGGCATGTTCGCGCAGGAACCGGGGTCGCGCTCGCTGTCCGGAGAACGCACCTTCGAACGCGACACCGCCGACCGCGAAACCCTCGAATCGATGCTGCGGCTCCTGTCCGACGAACTGGCGGCGCGCCTCTGGGCCGAAGGCGCCGAATCGTCCACGCTGGTGCTTAAATTGCGCTTCCATGATTTCAGCACGATCACGCGGCGCAAAACCCGACTCGCCCCCTATTCGGGGTCCGACCAGGCATGGTCCGACGCGCGCGCGCTGCTGGACGCGAATTGGGACGGCAGCACGCCGGTGCGCCTGATCGGACTGGGGTTCGCCGACCTGGGATCGGGCATGGCCGCGCAAGGCGAACTGTTCTCCGACGGACATGAAAAATCGCGGCGCGCCGAGCGTGCGGTATTCGACATAGAATCGGCGGGAAAGGGCAGGATCAGGCGGGCCAGGTTCCTTCCGGAAAAGGATGCCGGAGAAAAACCTACCAGGTGACCGTCCAGACCACGGGCTCCGGCGACAGCGCGATCACCGTCATCGGGCTTTCGAAACGCGCCGTGGCGCCCTCGATCCATGACTTCACGCCTGCGTGCGCCGATACGGATGCGATCGGGGGCGAGGGTGTCTGCAGCGACAATTTCATGGAATAGGGGGTGAACGCCTCGCGGGCGAGCGATTCGGTCTCCGCGTCCAGAGCGGCCATCTGTTCGCCGAAGGACATCGAAAGCGTGTTCCTGCCGCCCTCCGCCTTGTAGGAGGCAAGGGTGCCGCGCGGGTCGAGCATCGTGGCCAGGGCGCGCAGGTCGGTGAACGATACGCGGGCATCCACCACGCGGTCGGTGCCGGAATCCTTCTGGGTCCAGGATTCGAGTTTGAGGGTGGGGTAGGGCGCCAGGCCCCGTTCGAAATCCTCTTTGCTGATGGGCACGGGCAGCATCGCCTTGTTGCCTTCCAGTTCGCCGAATTCCACCAGGTCGCGCGAAATGGTGTAGCGAAGATCCACCGAGCCCGACCCGGAGGCGGCTACCTTGGCGCGGGCGTCCACCCCGAGGCAGGAACCGAGGACGATGGACGAAGCCAGGGCGATCGCGGCGAGGGCTGCGGCGCGGAGCCGGCGTGCGTTAACGATGATCATTCATATATCTCCGAATGTATCTGCACCTCGTGCAGGCGTACGTCGTAATGGTCCTCGACGAACGTGACCGCGTCCTTGAGGACCTTTTCCCCGAATTCGCGGGAATTCGACACGAGGGCCGCGCCGATCTGCGCGAAGCGGAGACTGTCGTGGAGGTCCACCTCGGCGCAGGACAGCCGGTACCGGTGGCGCAGTTTTTCCTTTATCGCGGATACGGTCCGGCGCTTGTCCTTGAGGGACGTGGCCTCTCCCAGTTCCGCGATGATGAGCAGCATCGATACCACCATGGCGTACCGGATACTCTATCACGCCGCCCCAAGCTTGACACCCCCCGGAGCCACGATTATTGTCCTTGGGCATGAAACGCCGCCTGATCACCTCGGCCCTTCCCTACGTCAACAACGTGCCGCACCTCGGCAACCTCATACAGGTTCTCTCCGCGGACGTGTTCGCCCGCTTCTGCCGATTGCGCGGCTACGACACCCTGTATATCTGCGGCACCGACGAATACGGCACCGCCACCGAGACCAAGGCGCTGGAAGAAGGCATCACCCCGCGCGAACTCTGCGACCGTTTCCATGCCCTGCACCGCGATATCTATGCCTGGTTCGGCATATCGTTCGACCGCTTCGGCCGCACCTCCGAGCCCCGCCACACCGAAATCACGCAGTCCATATTCAAGGACCTCGACGCTAAGGGCCTGATCCGCACCGAAACGATCGAACAGCTCTACTGCGCCTCCTGCGCGCGGTTCCTGGCCGACCGCTACGTGCGCGGCCTCTGCCCCTCCTGCGGTTATGCCGGCGCCCGCGGCGACCAGTGCGAGTCCTGCGGCAAACTCCTGGATCCCACGGAACTCAAAGAACCGAAGTGCTCCACCTGCGGCGCCACGCCCGTGCCGCGCGAAACCACGCACCTGTACATCGACCTGCCCGCCATCCGGCCGCAACTCGAAAACTGGATGAAAGACGCCAGCGTGAAGGGCTTCTGGGCGAACAACGCGGTGCAGATGACCCAGGCATGGATCCGCGACGGCCTGAAGCCCCGCGCCATCACGCGCGACCTCCGCTGGGGCATTCCCGTGCCCAAGCCAGGTTTCGAGGACAAAGTGTTCTACGTCTGGTTCGATGCGCCGATCGGCTACATTTCCATGACGGCCACCACCGGCGACGAGCGCGGCTTCGACTGGAAGGACTGGTGGCAGAACCCCGCCGAAGTGGACCTTTTCCAGTTCATCGGCAAGGACAACATTCCCTTCCACACGGTGATCTTCCCGTCCAGCCTCCTGGGCTCCGGCCGCGACTGGACGATGCTGCACCACATGTCGTCCACCGAATACCTCAATTACGAATCCGGCAAATTCTCCAAGTCCGCGGGCGTCGGCGTCTTCGGAACCGATGCGATGGAGTCGGGCATACCCGCCGATGTCTGGCGCTTCTACGTGTACTGGAACCGCCCCGAAAAATCCGACTACATGTTCACCTGGGCCGATTTCAAGGAAAAGGTGAACGGCGAGCTCATCGGCAACCTGGGCAACCTGGCCAACCGCACCCTGACCTTCGTCACCCGGTATTACGGCGGCGACATTCCCGCGGGCCAGCCCGACCCGGCCTTCCGCGAAGCGGTGCGCGTCATCGAGGCCTCCATCACCGCGCACCTTGAGCGCGCCGAACTGCGCGACGCCTTCCGCGAGGCCTTCCAGCTCGCCGACATGGCCAACAAGCGCTTCCAGGACGGCGAACCCTGGAAGACCCGCACGAGCGACCCTGCCGCCGCGGCCTCGCTCATCGGCGACCTCTGCCACGTGCTGCGCGACCTGGCCGTGATCATGCATCCCTACATGCCGCACGCCGCGGAAACCCTGGCGTCCTTCTTCGGCGGCCGCATCGGCGAAGGCGAGTTCCGCTGGGACCGCCTGGGCACATCAGAAGGCCTTGCCCGGGTCGAGAAAACGGCGGTCCTTTTTTCTAAAATGGAGGACGCGCGGGTCGAGGAGCTTCGCGAGCGTTACGCCGGTTCGCAGAAGGATCGCGCCGCCCGCGACGAGGCCAAGGCCGCGCAGGATGCGAAGGCCGCGCAGGATCCGAAGGCCGATGCGCCCGCGGCGCCCTCGACCCGGGATAAACCCGCGCCCGAACCCAAGCCCGCGCATGAACCCAAGCCCGCGCCGCTCGCGGAGCTTCCCGACACCGAGCGCTTCGCGCGCCTGGTCGATCTTCGCGTCGCCGAAATAATCAAGGTCGAGCGCCACCCGAAAGCCGACAAGCTCTACATCGAGACGCTGAACGACGGCTCCGGCGAAAGCCGCGTCATCGTGTCGGGCCTCGTGCCCTTCTATCGCGAGGAGGAACTCCTCGGAAAGCGCATTGTCCTGGTGCATAACCTGAAACCGGCCAAACTGCGCGGCACCGAAAGCCGCGGCATGCTGCTCGCGGCCTCGGCGACCGGCCCCGATGGCGCCGAAACCGTCGAAGTGCTGTCCATGCCCGACGCAGAACCCGGCACGCGCGTCATCCTCGAAGGCCAGGATCCCGCGATCGTGCCCGAGGCGCAGATCGACGTGGACTCCTTCTTCTCCGTTCCCATCGCGGCCCGCGACGGAACCGCCTGGGTCGGCGGCGCGCGCCTGACGGCGGACGGCAGGCCCTTCGCCCTTTCTCGCGTCGTCTCCGGCGAAGTGGGATGAGCGATCCGGCGGAATTCAGGGCCGGAGATTCGCGTTATGCGATCCGCGCGCTCGGCGGCGAAGACCCCGACCGCGCGGAGGGGTTCCTGCAATCGGCCGCCTGGGGCGCGTTCAAGCGCGCCACGGGGTGGAAATCGAACCGCTTCCGGATCGAGGCTGCACCGCATCCGGCCGGTAGAGGCGCTGGCGGTTTCACGCTTGACCTTCTCGTCCTGGAACGCGCGCTCAAGGCGGGCTTCAGCTTCGCCTACCTGCCGCATGGACCGGAACGGCTGCCCGAAGGCGTGGGCGCAGGCGAATTCCTCGAAGCGCTCGGACGGGCGCTGAAGCCGTTCTTCGGGCCGCGTTGCCTCTTCCTGCGCTTCGACCTGCCCTGGTATGCGCCGGAACCCGGCCGCGAAAGCGAAACCGGATACGTCGGCGAAACCCCGATGCCGGACCGGCGCGCCCTGATCGCCGGATCGCACCTCAAGATCGCCCCCGACGTGCAGCCGCCGGACACGGTGCTCCTGGACCTGCGCGCCGCAGAGGAGGAAATCCTCGCGGGCATGAAGCCGAAGTGGCGCTACAACATACGGCTCGCGGAAAAAAAGGGAGTCACCGCAACCGAATCGGGCAGGGAAGCGCTGGAGGAATTCCACGCGCTCTACCGGACCACCGCCGCGCGCGACCGCATCGCCATACATCCTCGCTCGTACTATGAAGCGTTATTCGATTCGACGCGCGGAAGCGATGCCCGCGTTTCCGTCTGGACCGCCCGCCACGAGGGCAGGGCTATCGCGGCGATCATAACGCTGATGCGCGGTTCGCGCGCGGTGTACCTGTACGGCGCCTCATCGGACGAAAAGCGCGCCCTGATGCCCGCGTACGCCCTGCAGTGGGCCGCCATCCGCGCCGCGCGCGATCGCGGCTGCGCTGAGTACGATTTTTTCGGAATACCCCCCGGCGACGATCCATCGCATCCGATGGCCGGGCTCTACCGCTTCAAGACAGGATTCGGGGGACTGATCGCGCATCGCACCGGCTGCGTCGACGTTCCGTACGCCCCGATCGGGCGCGCGCTCTTTGCGGCAGCGGAAAGGGCGCGCCTGTTCTGGCACAAGCGGGTCCTGAAGTTCAGCCTTCGCCGAAAACAAGCCCCTCGAACACGCTGATTTCGCAGTCGGCGCGTTTCCACGCATCCTGAGGCAAACCGGCCTTCCTGCAGGTCTGTCCCAGGAACTGCCCGCGGTCCCATCCGTACTCGACGGCGACCTGCGGCAGCAGCACGCCGGAGTTCCAGCCCCTGCGAATCAGGATGCCGTGCAGCCCGACCGTGACCGCCTCGGGTGACGTTATGCGATGCGGTCGCGAGAGCACGGTGATTTCAACCGATACGCGCGGGTATTCGGCGCGCGTCAGCGCGGGGAAGCGCCGGTCCTCGAATGCCGCGGCGCGCGCCATGTCGCGTATCGTGCGGGGAAGCGGATCGTCCGAAGTCATGCGGCCGATGCAGCCGCGCAATTCGCCGCCTGTCTTCAGCGTGACGAATGCGCCCAGGCGCGCGTACAGGCCCGGCTCATCGGGCAGGGGGCCCGTGTCGGGCGCGCCGTGTCCGGACCTCGATTCCGGCCCGCGAAGCCCGAGTTCCTCCTCTATCGCCGCGCGCGCGATGGCCAGCAGCGCCCCGCGCGCCGCATCTCCCAATGCGGGAAGATTCGCGTCGTCGGAACTCCGGAAATCGGGTGCTTCGGTCACGGGGCCGCATCCTGCCGGAATCGGACAAGGCGCAGCGCGGCGTACGACACCACCGGTTCCTCGCGCTGCTCGCGGGCGGCGTCCGAATCGGCCATTCCCAGCACTTCGGCGCGCAAGCCCTCGAACATCGAGGTGGCGGCAAGCGCGGCGATACCCGCGGCTCCGCAGGGCGCGTCGCGCGCAAGGCAGGTGCGCTGCAGCGCCCGTTCGCCGTCCGGATCCGCCGTGCGGATCGACGAAAGGAAGGCTTCCGTTTTCGCGCGCGCCATGGCGGGTTCTGCATCCATGCACATGTTGGAACTTATCACGAAAAGGGTCGAGCCGGCCGAACCGGCGAACGCCGCGTCGAGGGCGCGCGCGACGGCGCGCAGCGAAGCCGGGCTCGGGCGTCCCATGAGTACGGGAACCAGCCTGGCCCCGGGAAACAGCAGGCGCATGAACGGCAACTGCAGCTCGATCGAGTGCTCGCCCAGGTGCGGGATATCGTAGATCTGGAAATCGGAACAGGAATCGGCGATGGATTCGACGGAGGCTCGATCCACCTCGATATCGCCCAACGGCGTTTCGAACAGCTCCGATTCAGGTAAAACAAGGGCGGTGCGGTCGGCGGCATGCCGGGGGCCGATGACCACGATCCTGGATACGCCGTCCGCGCGCGCCGCATTCCAGGCCAGGGCCTGCACCGCGCCCGAGTGGGTAAAGGCGCCGTGCGGGCTCACGATGGCGGTCGGCGCTTGCCGCATGCCGATGCCGGATTCCGGAGCCTGCGGCACGGCATCCAAGAGGTCGCGCACCGCACGCTCCAGCGCCGCCCCGTCCTCGGGGTAGAAGATGCCGGCCATCATCGCTGTACGGCGTGTCCGGTATCGGGTATGTTTATGCATGATTCAAGTATAGGCGGCGACGGGCGGGCCGCAAGTTTCCGGGTGGATCCGGAGGGAGGGGTAGGTCGGCATGCGCATCCTGGTGGTGGACGACGAGCCTGAACTCGTGCGGTCGCTGGCCGACTATTTCGAGCCGGACGGCATCGGCACCGTCGCCGCGCACGATGGCCTGGCGGGGAAGCGCCTTCTCCAGGAAGAGCCCTTCGATGCGGTGGTCACCGACCTGCGCATGCCGGGCATGGACGGTCTTGCGCTCCTCTCCTGGATCGCCGAAGAAGGTCCTTCGGTACCCGTGATCGTGATTTCCGCACATGGCGAGGTGAATGACGCCGTTCAGGCGATGAAGCTGGGCGCCTACGACTATCTGGTCAAACCCTTCGACCCGGACGAACTCCTGATCCGGGTGCGCAAGGCGGTATCCGGCAGGCAGCTCGCCGCCAAGCTGCAGGCGGGCATGGGCAGCGGCGCCCGCCGCGCGGGCCTAGTCGGAGACAGTCCGGCGATACAGGACGTGGTCAGGCTCGTCGCGCGCGCCGCGCCCTCGCCCGCGACCATCCTGATCACCGGCGAAAGCGGCACCGGCAAGGAGGTCACCGCCCGCCTCGTGCACGAGATGTCCGGCCGTGACGGCCCCTTCGTTCCGGTCAACATGGGCGCATTTCCGGAACAGCTCCTGGAAAGCGAGCTCTTCGGCTACGAAAAGGGCGCCTTTACCGGCGCCGACATCCGCCGCGCAGGCATGTTCGAAAGCGCCCACGGCGGCACGCTCTTCCTGGATGAAATCGCCGAACTGCCCCTGCACCTGCAGGTAAAGCTCCTGCGCGTCGTGCAGGAAAAGAAAGTCCAGCGCCTGGGCGCATCGCGGGGCATCCCGGTGGATGTCAGGCTCGTCGCCGCCACCAACCGAGACCTGGAAACCGAAGTGCGCGCGGGCCGGTTCCGTGAAGATCTCTACTATCGCCTCAACGTGATACGCGTTTTCCTGCCGCCCCTGCGCGAACGCGCAACGGACATTCCCCTCCTGGCCGGCCTTTTCCTGGCGCGCTTCTCGGCCGAGATGGGCCGCAGGATCGACGGCATCAGCCCCGATGCGATGGACATCCTTTCCGCGTACCCTTTTCCGGGCAACGTGCGCGAACTCGAAAACGCCATCGAGCGCGCGGTCATCCTCTCCGAGGACGGAATGCTCAAGGCCCGCGATTTTCAGGCCTTCGCCGTCGCGCAGGCCGGGGGTCGAGGCGGGCCCCGCGGTTCGGGGGCGCAATCGGCAGGCAAGGAGCCGCAGCAGGCTGAGTGCCCGGACCGGGGGCCACGCAGCCTGGCCGACGTGGAAAAGGAGACGATTCTCGCCGCCCTTGCGCGCAATGGCTGGCACCGCGAACGGAGCGCTAAGGAACTCGGCATCACGCGGCGCACGCTCCTGAACAAGATCAGGGACTACGATATCGATGTGCCCGATTGACACCGGCCTCCGGCGCGGGTACATTTGCGCCTGCCTGCAAGCATGAACGCGACCCGGCGTAAGCCGGCGCCTTGGTTCTTTCTGGTTCGGTAATCACGGGGCAGCCGCCGGCTCACGACGGTTACCTCTATGTTGGTCGCGGAAGCGACCGACGACAATCGCGACCCGGCGTAAGCCGGCGCCTTGGTTCTTTCTGGTTCGGTAATCACGGGGC